>JAILZC010000119.1 GCA_023512665.1 Candidatus Bipolaricaulota bacterium
GCGTAAGATCGTCGGGAGCGTCTGATGTGTATAAGATACAGGAACCGTCTACGTTTTTGCAGAGACGTTCACGCTTTTACGCCTGGAAGTGGGCCATCGGGTAGGCGTTCAGTTCGGCGAGGAATTGATGCGGAGCGCTCGGACTCAGCTTGTCTCGGTAACCGCTGAAGATCGCAAAGCAGCTTGGCAGATCTTCAAGAAGTTCAAGGATCACAAGTTCAGCTTCACCGACTGCACCAGCTTCGCGGTCATGAAGCGCCTGGGCGTGAAGCAAGTCCTGACCGTGGACAAACACTTTCGGGTCATGGATTTCCTGCTCGTCATTTGAGCATTTGGCCTGAGGCCACAGCATCTTCATTGCTATCTTGTCCAATTTTCAAGCTTCAACCCGACCACGCGCTTGAAATGGCTGACGTTATCAGTGACTAATATGGCGTTGTTGACTAGTGCCATCGCGGCGTTATTTCTTAAGAGCTCGATGAGGACGTTTGTGTCTAGAAGATACATGGGAGCCCTTCTCAAAGAGTGGGCGTCGTCTTGTTGCTTCTAAGAGTGTCTCAAGCCCTTCTGGGGACAGGTCGCTGAGTAAACCGGCCACTTCCTCGAGGGCTTTCAGTTTGCGCGTTGTTTTCCTAGAAAGTACTTTAGATGCCATGACCTTGCTTGCCTCCTTCCCGTAGGTGTAGATGACACGCTATTATATAATCACGGCTTGGGGATCGCTAAGTCTTTCGCCCCCGGCTTGGACATGATCGCTTCTGGGTAGTTCTCTTGAATGAGCTCGTGAATCGTTTGGGCGTACTTGACTTTTTCGCGGGCCATGTCGGCTAAGAGTGCCGGGCTCGTCCAGGGCTTATACAGCGCGCCCGGCCCGGCCGCACAGGCGGGCCCGTGCTCGATCTTAAAATAACACGGCGCACAGACCCGCGCCATCTCTGGACCGTCATAGAACCTCAGATACCCGCCGAACGACTCGGTCAAGACAATGTGCAGGTCCATCGGAATGTCAATCGCCTTGCGGATCGAGGCGAGCTGAGGCAGTGATAGATCAGCAATGGGGTTGAACGTCCCCGCGCCAAGCATCTGTAAGACTTTCCCACCGGCGGCGTTGGCGTGCCCCGCGTAGATCGAGACTTTAAACGTCACGTCCTTGGGGATGTCGCCCTGCTGCTTCAGCTCATTGAGGAGCCAGAGGAGCCCTTCGTCAATCACTAAAAATCCGCGAAAGCCCAGCTCAATCGCCCGAAAGATGTCTGAGATGACAGAGCGCAGCTGATCGGAGCCGCGAAATCTCAAGCCCGAAAATGCCCCTTCGGGCGTGACGAGCTGTCTTCCCGTGTCCCAAGCCGAGCGCGGCCCGGGGGTGAGAATGACCTCGAGCTTGGCTTGGGCGGCGAGCTTGGCAAATTCTTTCAGCTCTTTTTTATCTAAAAGCGTTGCGCCCATCACGACCGAAATAATGCGATGGATGGGCATCTTGCGCTTCTCGCTCTCGTCAATCAGGGCTTCGAGGACGCTCACGCGCTCGATCCCTGAGATCTCCATGCGATACTGCGCCCCATCGGGGAAGCGTTTTTCGCTCGTGGGCAGATCGTAGGCATCTCGGCCGGGGACACCTGCGCGCTCCATCATCTTGGAAACCTTCTCCATCTTCATAGAGACCTCCTTGTCTCTTGAGCTTTTCGATTGTAGGTTTTTATTTCACCATGCACCATGACCCAGCGCAGCTTTAGAAATGATCATCAGCATTGCCTCCAGTCACGCTCTCGTTTATGCTCGACTGGCAATCTTGCACTCAGCTCTATTATAATAAACTGATTGTCGGAAAACGCACGAAGGAGGCATCCATGCGTGATGTAGCTGTTCTGGGGATTGGCTCGACAGCATTTACAAGCCAGACCCCAGAGGTCAATTGGAAGGAGCTCATCTACGACGCGGCGGTCAAAGCCTACGCCGACGCCCAGATAGACCCCCGGCGCGACGTAGATAGCTTCGTCACGTGTGCTGAAGACTTTTGGGAGGGCTTCTCGATCTTCGACGAGTTCACGCCCGATCAATTGGGCGCGGCCCTGCGCCCGATGATGACCGTCACCGGCGACGGCCTGCTGGGGCTCGCGAACGCCTATATGCAGATCAAGTCGGGCGTGGCCAACATCGTCGTGGTCGAGGCCCACAGCAAGATCTCTGAGCTCTTAACGTATGAGCACGTCACGGAGATGGCGTTTGACCCCATCTACGAGCGCCCGCTCTCAGCTGAGCGCGAGGTGCACCCCTACTATGTCGCGGGCTTAGAGATGAATCTCTATCTCAATGCTACCGGGACAACCGAAGAGCAATGTGCGTTCGTCGCCGTGCACAACCGTCGGCAAGCGCTCAGCAATCCGTCTGCGCCCTACGGGGCGCGCATCGGGCTGCAAGAGATCTTCAATTCGGGCTATGCGTTCACGCCCCTCAAGCGCTGGGAGATCGCCTCGCGGGCCGATGGGTGTATTGTCTTTGTGTTAGCAGCTGGAGAGATCGCGCGGCGTATTGCGAAGAAGCCGTTGGTCTACTTAGAAGGGATCGGCTGGTCGTCGGAATCCCCGTGGATTGCTGCCCGCAGCGCCGACGCCGGCTACGTCCGACGCGCCGCGCAGATCGCCTATCGTCACGCGGGGATCACCGATCCGCGCCGCCAGATTGACGTCATCGAGGTCGAAGATCGCTTCGCGTTCAAAGAGCTGCAGCACATAGAAGCATTGGGCTTAGCTCGTCCTGGGGAGGCGGGGTGGCTAGCGCAGTCGGGCGCTTTAGGACACGATGGCGAACTCAAAGTCAATCTGAGTGGGGGCTCGCTGGGCTGCGGCGATCTCATCGAGGCTTCGGGGCTGCAGCGCGCGTTGGAGATCGTGTTACAGTTGCGCGGCGAGGCCGGAGCCCGGCAAGTCCCCAACGTTCGTGTGGGGGTAGCGCAGTCGTGGCGCGGGGTGCCGCACGGCACGGGCGCGGTCGCAGTCTTTGCACGGAGGGATTGACTATGAATTTCTCGAAGATTCACAAAGATGTCGCGGTCGTCGGCGCGGGGATGACGATCTTCGCGCGACGCTTGCAGGAGACGGGCAAGGAGATGAGCTGGGAAGCGGCAAAGATGGCTCTCGACGAGGCCGGGCTCACCCTCAAAGACATTGACGCCGTGATCGTGGGGTCAGCCCCCGATGCGTTCGACGGCGTGCACAAGAAGGGTGAGCATTTGCTCGATGGCGCGGGGGGCACGAATAAGCCCTATATGCGCGTCTTCATCGGCGGGGGCACAGCAGTCTTCGCGCCGATTGCCGGGTGGTGGCACGTTGCTTCGGGGATGTTCCAGAGGGTGCTGGTCGTCTGCGAAGAGAAGATGTCCTCGGTCCAGCCCCACGCCCAGAGCGCCTTCGGGCACATCTGGGACCCTATCTTAGATAGGCCCCTAAAGCCCAATCTCGTCTGGATCTTCTCGATGGAGATGCAGCGCTATATGTACAAATATAACGTGCGCTACGAGGACATCGCGCTGGTGGCCGTCAAAAATAAGCGCAATGCCGTGGGGCACCCCTGCGCGCAGCTGGCCGATCCCAATATTACCGTAGAAGACGTGCTCAACTCCGAGCCCATGGCCCTGCCCGTCAGACGCTTAGACATCAGCCCACCATCGGACGGCGCCGCGGCCATTGTGCTCGTCAGTGAAGACGTCGCCTACGAGCACACCGACACGCCCGTCTGGATTGATGGCGTCGGCTGGTGCATTGACACGACGATGTGGACCAACAGAGATTTGGCGTTCCCCACCTTTGTTGCCAAAGCGGCGAAGATGGCCTACGAGATGGCCGGGATCAAAAACCCCAGAGCCGAGATAGACTTCGCCGAGCCGTATGATCCGTTCGATTACAAAGAGCTTCAGCACTTAGAGGGGCTGCTGCTTGCTGAACCTGGCGAAGCCGCGATTATGACCCGCGAGGGTAAGACGCAGCGCGACGGGGAGTTTCCGGTCTGCCCCAGTGGTGGGCTCTTGGGCGTAGGCAACCCCATCTCGGCCGCGCTGGGGATCAAGATTGGAGAACTCTACTGGCAGCTGGCGGGCAAGGCCGGTCCACGCCAAGTGAAGAAGGACGTGCGCACCGGGGTCACCCAAGCCTGGGGCGATTTGATGCAGGTAAGTTCCGTAGTTGTGATGAGGAGGCGCTAACTATGAGCAAAGCGAAAGAGTTCGGGCCGCCGCTCCATCCGCGGGGCATTCGCTTAGAAGCTGAGGAGATGGAGAAGATCCCGCACGTGCGTGCCAAACCTCATGCGAAATACGCCTGGGCCGCGGGCATGGCGATCAGTCGGTTCTTGGACGAACTCAAGAACGGTCGGATCATCGGGCGCAAGTGCGCCCACTGTGATCGGGTGCTCGTGCCCCCACGAATGTTTTGTGAGCGCTGCTTTAAGCCCACAACAGAGTGGGTCTATCTGCCGGGCACGGGGGTCGTCGAGACGTTTTCGATCTCTTATATTGATCAGAGCGCCAATCGCATCAAGGAGCCCATCTTAGTAGGGACGGTGGCGTTCGATGGGGCGCCGCCGCACTGCGGGATCATGCACTATTTCGGGGAAGTCCCTCCCGAAGAGCTCAAGATCGGGATGCCTGTCGAGCCGGTGTGGAAGCCCAAGGAGGAGCGCGTCGGCTCGGTCTTGGATATCAAATACTTCCGGCCGCGAAAGAAGACCTAACCCCTAGCCCCTCACCCCTGTGCTCCCCTCTCCCTCGGAGGGGAGAGGGGACGGGGGTG
>JAILZC010000120.1 GCA_023512665.1 Candidatus Bipolaricaulota bacterium
ATATTGACGCGGTCTACCCCGTAGAGAAGAACATCGTCATCAAGAGATTTGCGGACTTCCCTGATCCCCCGGACAAATGGCTTCTCTTCAGCGAGGCCCGCATCGCCGAAGTTGACGTCACCGGGCCGATGCAAGTTCAGATTGGGAGCTCAGCGACTTTTGATGTCGAGGTGACTTTCAAAGGCGAGCCCTACGCCGTCAAAGATATAGACTTTGTGAGGTTCTTAGTCTTTGACGCGCAGGGCCAGCTCGCCCTCGTAGGCGAAGCGCAAGCTGTTCAGGACGGGCTGTGGCGCGTTGTGCTGAGCCCGGAGCAGACGGCCCAGCTTGCCGCCGGGGGCAATCGCCTCGAAGTGATCGTCGTCTCCAAGCTTGTCAGCATTCCTGCGACGGAGGAGACGACATTCGTCACGGTGCAATAGGGGAGACTATTTCCCACCCTCACCCCCAGCCCCTCTCCCCTCAGAGGGAGAGGGGAGAAAGGGGTGAGGGGGTGCCGGGAAGGGGGCTAGGGGGTTAGGTCTGTAAATATGACCGAGACCATCAGAAGGGTCGTGACATACACGGTCTATCGCGTGGTCGCCCTGGCGCTCACGGTCGTCGTTGGGGTCTACTTGGCTATATTGATCGCCAACATGGGCGGTTATGTAGACCAGATTCGCAAGGCCCAGATTGACGAGGCCGTGGGGGCTTCCGTGTTAGGGGATCGTTCCCTGCAAGGGCTTCCCCCAAGTGAGCTGCGCCGCATCATTGACCAGCGCAAGGAGATCGAGTATAAGCGTCTGGGCTTGGATAAGCCCTTCATCGTGCGCAGCTTCGCGTATCTGTGGGACGCGCTCACGCTCAACCTGGGGCGCTCGGAGCAGCTCTCCAGCGACTCTGGCTCTCGTCAAGTGAGACTGATTCTGTTGGAGCGCCTGCCGGCGACGCTCTTGCTCTTTGGCACAGCCAATCTCTTGCTCTTCTTCTTCTCGCTCTTTGCGGGGCTGTGGCTCTCCCGACGCTATGGGGGATTCTTAGACAGACTCGTGATCGCCCTGACGCCGACCTCGGTTGCGCCGGCGTGGTTCTACGGGATCTTTCTCATCTTGATCTTCGCGTCGCTGCTCAAGGTCTTGCCCTTTGGGGGCATGGTCGAGGCCCCGCCGCCTAAAGATACGCTCCAGTACGCGCTCAGCGTCCTCAAACATATGATCTTGCCCACATTAGCTCTGTGGCTCAGCTCGATCTTTATTTCAATCTACTCCCGGCGCACGTTCTTTCTCATCTTTGCCAGCGAAGATTACGTGGAGATGGCCCGCGCCAAGGGGCTGCCCTCGGGGATCATCGAACGGCGCTATATTCTCCGCCCGACGCTCCCGACGATCATCACCCAGTTTGCGTTCTTGCTCATTGGGCTGTGGGGCGGGGCGATTATCTTGGAGACGGTCTTCAACTGGCCGGGGATCGGCCGGCTCACCTTCCAAGCGATCGGGCTCTATGATACCCCCGTGATCGTCGCCTCGACCGTGATCTACGCATATCTGTTAGCACTCACGGTCTTTCTGCTTGATATTGTCTACGCGCTGGTAGACCCCCGGGTCAAAGTGGGGGCGGAGGGCGGTGCGCTGTGACCGCGCTGCGCACAGGGCTCCAGCAGATCCGACGCTATCCCTCAGCTCTGGTGGGGCTGGGGATCATCGTGGGCTTGATCGTCTTAGCAATCGCTGCTGTATTTATTATCCCCTATGAGGAAGCGATCCGGCTGTGGCGCGGCGGCGAGGACGTCTGGCAGGAAAGCCCGCGCTACGCCCAGCCCGCATGGGTCAATCTCTTCTCGGCGAAAAAGCTCCCAGAGACGATCGTTCTGAGCACGCTCAGCCCCTCTGTTAAAAAGACTCGCTCGGACAAGACCGTCACGATCTCGCTCGCGTTTGATTACGCTTACGACGACTTCCCCAGCGAGCTGACGCTCTTCTTCCAAGCCCAATATAGAGAGCTGTTGCCCTACGCTCGCTTGAGCTGGCGCACCCCCGATGGGCGAGAGATCTCTCTTGGGGAGCGCAAGCTCTCCGCCAGTGACCGCTACAGCATCTCCCAGGACACGCGCTTGGAGCGCCGCTTGGGGAACCGACCCCCGGAAGTCGGGCTCTTTGCTGCTCCCACGGCTCCTCAAGTCCCTCTCAAAGGGCGCTATGAGCTTCAGATCACCGGGACGCTCTTTGAAGAGCACTCCGATATAGACGCCAAGCTCGTGGTCTACGGCAAGGTCTATGGCCTGGCGGGCACCGATCATAAGCGACGCGATCTCATGGTCGCGCTTTTGTGGGGAGCTCCCGTCGCATTGGCGTTCGGGTTCATCGTCGCTATCGGGACGAGCCTCACCACGCTCATCATCGCGGCGATAGGGGCATGGTACGGCCGCTGGGTGGACGCGCTCATCCAGAGAATTACCGAGGTGAATATTATCCTGCCCACGCTCGTGATTCTCATCATCGTTGGGACGTTCTATTCCCGCAATATCTGGGTGATGATGCTGGCGATCACGGCGCTCTCGATCTTCGGCGCGGGGATCAAAGTCTATCGCGCGATCTTCTTGCAGATCAAAGAGTCGCCGTACATAGAGGCAGCGCGGGCCTATGGGGCGAGCAACCTGCGCCTCATCGTGCGGTATATGACCCCGCGCGTGATCCCGGTGCTCGTGCCGGGGTTCGTCACGCTCATCCCCAGTTTGGTCTTCTTAGAAGCATCGCTGGGGGTGTTGGGGTTGGGCGACCCGGTGCTGCCCACCTGGGGCAAGGTCCTCAACGACGCCTCGACCAACGGCGCCCTCTATAAGGGCTATTACTACTGGGTGCTCAGCCCCTCGGTGCTGTTGATGATCACGGCGTTGGGGTTTTCGCTGCTGGGGTTTGCGCTCGACCGCATCTTCAACCCCAGATTGAGAGAGCTATGAGGGAGAAGACGGAAGTGCAGAACCGAATCAAGCCAGGGCTTGCGCGCCCACTGCTGCGCGTTGAAGATTTAAAGCTCTACTTTCGCACCACGCAGGGGATCGTGCAAGCCGTTGATACTATCAGTTTTGCGCTGGGGCGCACCCAAGCGTTGGCCGTGTTAGGGGAGTCTGGATGTGGGAAGACTTCTCTCGCGAAAGCGATTCTGCGGCTGCTGCCGCGCAATGTGCAGACGTACAGCGGGCGTGTGGAACTTGACGGGGTAGACGTCATGTCCTGGAGCGAGGAGCGTTTTCGCAGGGAGGTGCGCTGGACGAAGGTCTCGATGGTAGCCCAAGCCGCGATGAACTCCCTCAACCCCGTCTTGAGGGTGGGCGAGCAGATCGCGGAACCGTTGATTGTTCACAGGGGGATGGACAAGAAGAGCGCGTGGGCGCGGGCGCGCGAGGTCGTCCAGCTCGTCGGCGTCCCCGCCGATTTTCTGCAACGATACGCGTTCGAGCTGAGCGGCGGGATGCGCCAGCGCGCTGTGATCGCTATGGCCTTGGTCACTAACCCCGATCTCGTCATCTTAGACGAGCCGACCTCGTCTCTTGATGTGCTGACCCAAGCCAATATCATGAACGTGCTCAAGAACATCAAACGGGAGTTTGAGAAAAGTTTTGTGCTAATCACGCACGACATCGCCACGTCGAGCGAGCTCGCGGATTGTGTCGCGATCATGTACGCGGGGCAGCTTGTCGAGTGGGGGACATCAGAGCAGTTCTATCCCAAGCCACTGCATCCGTACTCGCAGAAGCTGATGGCCAGCGTCCCCCGACTTCGTGAAGAACGCGCGCTCGACTTTATTCCGGGGCGACCGCCCAGCTTAATTAACCCGCCCAGGGGCTGTCGCTTCGCCGAACGATGTCCGTCAAAGTTCTTTCAGTGTGAGCAAGAGCCACCGATGATCGAAGTCCAAGGGGGGCGGCTGGTCAAGTGCTGGCTCTATCGCTAATATGAGCAACAATATTCTGTTATCTGTGAAGAATCTGCACACGCACTTTGAGCTGCGTCGGGGTGCGTTTGGGCGAGCGGGCTTTGTGCGCGCTGTAGATGGCGTCAGCTTCGATTTGCGCCAGGGCGAAGCGATCGCGGTCGTCGGCGAGAGCGGCTGCGGCAAGTCTACCCTCGCCCGGACGATCTTGGGGCTCTATCGTCCCACCCAGGGCCAGGTGCTCTTTGAAGGGCGCTCCCTGAACGGGGATCTGCGCTGGTATCGCTCGCAGATCGGCTACGTCCAGCAAGACCCCTACGGCGCTCTGCCGCCGTTCATGAACGTGTACCGTATCCTGACCGAACCGTTGGTGATCAATAATTTTCGGGGAGACCGAGAGCAGCGCATCCGAGAGGTCTTGGAAGAGGTGAAGCTCACCCCTGTCGAAGACTTTCTCTCTAAGTTTCCGCATCAGCTCTCCGGAGGACAGCAACAACGATTAGTCATTGCGCGGGCTATGATCTTGAAGCCCAAATTTCTCGTGGCCGACGAGCCGGTCTCGATGCTCGATGCCTCGGTCAGAGTAGAGATTTTGGAGCTGCTGCGCGGGCTCCAACGTTCCCATAATCTGAGTGTCATTTATATTACGCACGATCTCTCGACGGTGCGGTACTTTGCTGAGAGAATCTTTGTGATGTACGCGGGGAAGACGATTGAGAAAGCCCCGGTGAAGGAGCTGCTGCAGAACCCCTTGCACCCCTACACCCAGGCCCTCTTAGCAGCGATTCCCGATCCCGATCCCGCGAATGCCCAGACGTTCAAGAAGATCCCACCAGGGGAGCCGCCCAGTTTAGTC
>JAILZC010000121.1 GCA_023512665.1 Candidatus Bipolaricaulota bacterium
CGGTCATGCTCATGGGAGCAGTCTGCACCCGAGGCTGTCGCTTCTGCGCCGTCACCAGCGGCCATCCCAACGGATACCTAGACCCCCTCGAACCGTGGAAGGTCGCCCAAGTCATAAGCGAGTGGGGCTTAGATTATATAGTCTTGACGAGCGTCGCCAGAGATGATCTTCCCGACGGCGGCGCGGAACACTTCGCCAAAACTATCCGAGCGATCAAGCAGAAGCACCCCCGCACGCTTGTGGAAGTACTCATCCCCGATTTCCGTGGCGACATCAGCGCGCTGAAAACAGTCGTAGATGCTCAGCCCGATGTCATTGATCACAATATCGAGACGGTCGAACGGCTCACCCCCAAAGTACGCGACCGCAGGGCTACGTATCGTCAATCGCTTCTGGTCTTGGAGAACGTGAAGAAGCTCGACCCCGCACGCTATACAAAGTCGTCCATCATGGTGGGGCTTGGGGAGACCGACGAAGAGATTCTCCAGACGATGCGCGACCTGCGCGCTGTGGGCGTAGATATTCTCACGATCGGACAGTATCTGCGCCCCAGCCCAAGGCACCTCGAAGTTGTGGAGTACGTCCATCCCGAGAAGTTTGCCCAATGGAAAGAGATCGGTGAAGCTCTGGGATTTCGCTATGTGGCTTCCGGACCCCTGGTGCGCAGCAGTTATCGTGCCGGGGAGTTTTTCGTCAAGAGCTTACTAAGGAAATAGTATGGAGGGATAGAATGGCAGCCAAGGCAACGATAGCTCAGCGGGAACCGCTCGTCCCGTTCATTCAAATTTTGGGGCCTGACGGCATGGCCAACCCCACGGACGTCGTCGAGCTGGGGCTCAAGCCTCATGATTTTAAGGCGCTCTATCGCTGGATGGTCGCGGCGCGCCTCTTCGACGAGCGCGCCCTGGCCCTGCAACGACAAGGGCGCTTGGGGACGTATGCCCCGGTGCTCGGCCAGGAGGCCGCCCAAGTGGGCAGCGCCTACGCCCTCACACCCGAAGACTGGCTCTTCCCAAGCTATCGCGAACATGCAGCATTAGCAATGCGCGGCCAGAGCTGGCTCCAGCTCCTCATGTTCTGGGGCGGTAGCGAAGAAGGCAATCGCATCCCCGAGGGCGTCAAAAATTTCATGGTCTGCGTCCCCATCGCTACTCAGATCTTGCACGCGGTCGGGGCGGCGTGGGCCGCCAAGATGAAGAGCGAGAAGTCTTGCGCCATCGTCTACTTCGGCGACGGCGCTACTTCCGAGGGCGACTTCCACGAAGGGCTCAACTTCGCAGGAGTCTTCCAAGCTCCGGTCGTCTTCTTCTGCCAGAATAATCAGTACGCGATCTCCGTGCCGCGCACCCGACAGACGGCGTCCCAGACCATCGCGCAGAAGGCAATCGCCTACGGCTTCGAAGGGATCCAAGTTGACGGCAACGACGTCTTTGCCGTCTACAAAGTGACAAAAGAAGCTTTGGAGAAAGCGCGCGCTGGGGGCGGCCCCACGCTGATAGAAGCCGTGACGTACCGGCTCACGCACCACACGACCGCTGACGACTGGACGCGCTATCGTCCCGCCGAAGAGGTCGAAATGTGGAAGCAGAAAGACCCCATCAAGAGACTGAAGCTCTACTTAGAAAAGCAAGGGCTGTGGAGCGAATCCGAAGAAGCCAAGCTCATTGAGGAGCTGAAGGCTGAGATCGCCCAGGCCGTCACCCAATACGAAGCCCTGCCCAAGCGCCCCGTCGAAGATATCTTTCAGTATATGTACTCGGAGATGCCGTGGAACCTCAAAGAACAGCTCCAAGAGCTCAAAGAATACTTGGCCGAGCACGGCGGCGACCTGCCCAAAGAGTAACTATGCCCCAGATGAACTTAGTTCAAGCGATCAACGACGCACTCAAGACCGAGATGCGCCATGACCCCACAGTGCTTGTGCTGGGGGAGGACGTGGGCGTCAACGGCGGGGTCTTTCGCGCGACGGAGAGTCTTTATAAAGAGTTCGGCCCCGATCGCTCGATTGATACTCCATTATCTGAAGCGGGAATCGTGGGCACAGCGATCGGGATGGCGCTCAACGGCCTGAAGCCCGTTGCAGAGATTCAGTTTGACGGGTTTCTCGCGCCCGCGTTCGATCACATTATCTCACACGCGGCGCGGATTCGTTGGCGCTCGCGGGGACGATTTCACGTGCCCCTTGTGATTCGCGCCCCCTACGGGGGAGGCATCCGTGGCCCCGAGCTCCACTCTGAAAGCCCTGAAGCACACTACGCCCACACGCCCGGCTTGAAAGTAGTCATCCCATCCAATCCCTATGATGCCAAGGGGCTCTTGATCGCGGCGATCAGGGACCCAGACCCGGTGATCTATCTCGAGCCCAAGCGCTTATATCGCGCGTTCCGCGCCGAAGTCCCCGAAGGGGATTATATCGTGCCCATCGGGAAGGCTCGCGTGGCTCGCGAGGGCTCGCACGTCACGGTGATCTGCTGGGGAGCAATGGTGCCGGTGGCGCTGGGGACGGCAGAGAAGATGAGCGCGCAGAACGTCAGCGTCGAGGTGATTGATTTAAGGACGCTCGTCCCGCTCGACGTCGAGACGGTGATCGAATCTGTGAAGAAGACTGGGCGGGTCGTGATTCTCCATGAGGCGCCCAAGACGTGCGGGTTCGGCTCAGAGTTAGCAGCGCTCGTCAACGACAGAGCATTTGAGTATCTTCAAGCGCCCATTGTGCGCGTGACCGGACCCGATGTGACCATCCCCACGGCGCAGTTAGAAGACTACTATCTGCCCGATGTGGGGCGCTGCGTGCGGGGCATCAATAAGGTGCTCAGTTACTAATATAATTATGGAGATGAGAGCCATGACGATCGAAGCACTGAAGCGGCGTTACAAGAATGAATGGGTCTTAGTTGAAGTTCTCGAGAGAGACAAACTTGGGGAGCCCACCAAGGTGAGGCTGCTCAAGCATAGCAAGAATCGAGATGAGATCTACGAGGCGCTCCTCAATTTTAAAGATAGACCGACGTATCAATTCTACACGGGGCGATTTCCTAAGAAGGGGTACGCTATAGCTCTCTATGGCGCGAGGACGCTTAGATCGAAACGCGACAGCTATTGCCCTTAACGCTATATTGAATTTGCTAGGGTTAAGCTTCCTGAAGCACTTTCGCTTAACCCTTAGCCTACAAGAAGAATTCATCGAATTGGTTACACCGGGGTGATTTCTATGCCACAGATGACGCTGGTGCAAGCGATCAACGACGCACTCAGAACCGAGATGCGCCGCGACCCGACAGTCCTTGTGATGGGCGAAGACGTCGGAGTCAACGGCGGGGTCTTCCGCGCTACAGAAAATCTTTATAAAGAGTTCGGACCCGATCGGGCGATCGACACCCCGTTGGCCGAATCGGGGATCGTTGGGACGGCTATTGGGATGGCCCTCAATGGGCTGAAGCCCGTGGCTGAAATTCAGTTTGACGGGTTTCTGCCCCCGGCGTTCGACCAGATCGTCTCGCACGCGGCGCGGATTCGTTGGCGCTCGCGCGGGCGGTTTCACGTCCCCATCGTGATTCGTGTCCCCTACGGCGGCGGGATCCGCGCCCTCGAACATCACTCTGAGGCCCCGGAAGCATACTATGCGCATACGCCGGGGCTCAAAGCCGTCATCCCCTCGAACCCTTACGATGCCAAAGGGCTCTTGATCGCGGCGATCAGAGACCCTGATCCCGTCATCTTCTTCGAGCCAAAGAGACTGTATCGCGCGTTTCGGCAAGAAGTCCCCGAGGGCGATTATACTGTTCCCATCGGCAAAGCAAATATAGTACGCGAGGGCTCCGACGTCACGGTGATCAGTTGGGGGGCGATGGTGCGCATCTGCCTCGAAGCGATCGAGTCTCTGGAGAACGTCAGCGTCGAGCTGATAGACCTGCGCACGCTCTCTCCTCTCGATATCGAGATGATCTTGAACTCTGTGGCGAAGACCGGGCGCGTGGTGATCGCCCAAGAAGCCCCGCGCACCTGCAGCTTGAGCTCCGAGCTAACCGCGCTCATCAATGAGCGATCGCTCTTGCAGCTCCAAGCCCCCGTGGTGCGCGTGACCGGCTACGACACACACATTCCGTATCTCACGATGGAACAGTACTATCTGCCCGATGCCGGGCGCGTGAAGAAGGGCATCGAGAGGGCGTTAAGTTTTTGAATCACGGAAGAGCCACGGATTGCTTTCCGTGGCCCATTTCTGTGCCTTCCGTGATTCACAGTTTATACCCGATCTTGCGTAAGAACTCCTTGCGCTCGGTGATCTCTTTTTCGCCTTCGATGCCCTTGGACTTGACCCCGTCAATCACGCCCAAGATCCCGCGCCCTTGTGCTGTCTCCGCGATAACTACTTCGACGGGGTTGGCCGTGGCGCAGTAGATATGACAGACTTCGGGAACGTTTTTGACAACGTTCAGAACGTTGATGGGGTAGCAGTCTCTCAGAAAGATAATAAAGCTATGCCCGGCGGAGAGCGCCAGGGCGTTCTTCTTCGCTAACTCGATCATTTCCGAATCTGTGCCGCTCCAGCGCACAAGCGCCGGTCCCGAAGATTCACAGAACGCCAGCCCAAATTGAATCTTGGGCACGGCGGTGACGAGCGCCTCGCCCCACGCGAGGTCGGCGCGTTGCGCTGCGGTGGAGAGGACCTCCATGTCGCCTTCGGCGA
>JAILZC010000122.1 GCA_023512665.1 Candidatus Bipolaricaulota bacterium
GCTCAAGATAGGGAAGGATAAGGGAACTCAAAGACCGGAACAAAAACCTGCTGGGGTAACAGCCGATCCTGGCTACGCGGTATCACTCGCATTTTGGCTGCAGATCGCACAAAAGCACGGCGAGAGCGTAATCAAAGCCTTCTGGCAGCGCCTCAGCCAGCGGCGCTTCCCCAATGCCAAGGAAGCTGCTCAGATTTTGAGTGAACTGACGGGCGAGGAGATCTGGGCCAAGCTCCAAAAGATGGACTTACACGAGGTGCTCCGCACGCTAGAGGCCGCGGGCGCGGGACCGTAGATATCTGACTCTCAATATAGTCGCTCTCCCCTCACAGGCGGAGCCGCTCCCTTATCTTCTGCCGGTCCTCAGCCAACTCCGGATTAAAACACTCGATCCCTAGTCGCTGACATACCTCCACCAAACGCTGGTCCGCTGCCACTACAAAGTCACAGCGCTCCCGAACACACGTCACCACCTGTACAGCATCGCCGGCATAGATGTGCTGATCCAGAATGTACTGCCACGTCTCAACCAAAAGAGCGGGCGGCAGCGGCACGATCCTCAACAGCCCCTTCTCCCAATACTCCCGGATCTCTGTAACCAGCTGTCGCACCAGTCCACGTAGCTCCTCATCAGAGATGGCTCCACGACGGCGATATTTGTCCACAGCAACCATGCTCTCGCTCAGGTTCCACAGCGAGATGACCAGCGTGAGATCCGCAGAAGCCCTGTCGAAGAGAAAGTCTACAACTTCTGTGCCCTCTTCTTCGATATATCGTTTGATGAGGGCACTGGTGTCGAGGTAGACCTTTACCATCGGCCTTCGCGAATCTCCCTGATGACAGCCGAGCTGGAGAGGCCCTGCACTTTGGGTCGGGCTGCTTGGGAGGGTTCAAAGTCGATCTCGTACTCTCTGAGAAAGGCTTCGACGGAGCCGTTGCCAGAAGTCTGGTATCTGGCGATCTTCTCTAACATGCTCTCGAACTCTTGCACGGCTTCTTGGAGGCTCATAGGTTCACCGTTTTATATTACCAAGCGAGGGCTGAGAAAACCAGTGCCTGCACGCTCGCCCATACCCGATCTCTCTCACAGCAGGTGCAAGCGTGCTGAAGCACGCCTCTGCAGACAACTTAAGCGGGCTTCCATCTGCTGAGCTTCAGCATCCGGCTCCCAAGGATGTCTACGAAGCCGATCTTGTCAACGTAGAACGAGTGATGTGGGGGTAGCCTTACTTGACTGGCTCTGTTCTCAGCTTCTATACTTCATAATAACTTGAATGTCAGTTTAATCGGAAAGGAGGCTCCTATGAAAACTGAGTGGCGCTTCAGCACAGTGTGGCTACTTCTGTTGTATGTGGCTGCTATGAGCTTCGGAGGATCATTAATGAGCATAGTATGGGCTTTAGGTGGAAATCAGCCTGATTTTCAAGTGCTGCCCAGCGTGCTCCTCGCCCTGGCTTCTATCCTATTATCACTAGGAATTATACTGAGAGCTAAAGAGAGAAAGTAGACCTACTTAGGACGGCTTCCCTCACGCCAAAGAGGCTGAGCGCATCCTCAGAGCTGACGGGCGAAGATATCTGGGCCAAGCTGCAACAGATGGACCTGCAGGAGGTGCTGCGCACGCTGGAGCAGGCAGGAACATAGCCCCATACTGTTTAAGACAGCACACGACGGAGACGATGGCGCCCAGGTTCAATCACCACAAAGCATCCGGATAGGTCCTCCTGACCATGCTCTGCTAAGAACGCCCCCAGCTCCCTATGGACGGCCTCGAGCGTCTCCGGGGCCACCCGCAGCAAGATCACTCCCTTATGCTCGCGCTCCTTCACAAAGACCAAGCTGCCAAAACCCTTGTCGCGCGTGAGTAGAACCCGCCCCTCCCGACGTGTATACTCCAACAGCTGCCCATCAGAGGCTTGAGCCAAGCCCACCTCCGCCGCCCGCTGCACCTCATAGCCGGCAGTACGTATAAAGTCTACCGTCGCCTGCCAGACATCTTGGTCTGCTAAGAAGCGCATCAGGTGTGAGTGAGATGGACCTCTTCCGACTTGACCAGTTCCGTAGCGTAGCGCACGCAGGCTTGGACATCCTCTACCGTCAAGTCGGGGTAATAGTGCTCGACGATCTGGGCGAAGGGGATGCCCGCTTGGACCAGCTCCAGCACACACCAGACGGGAATGCGGGTGCCCTCGAGGATCGGCTGTCCAAAATGGATCTGCGGATTGACGACGATGCGACGCACACTCATCTGCTCCTCTCGTTGTTTTATTGTATAGCGATCTTGGACGTGAGGCAAACGGGGCCGGGGTGCCAGGTCCGAGGGGTAGCCTGCGGGGAACCCCTGCGCTTCGTACCAAGACTCACACTGGTGCACGCTGGAGCCTCAGCAATGGACAGCCGCCCTTGCTCCAGCTGTCACTCTCTAGTAGAGTGACAGCTATGAATGGGCCACGCTCAAAAACCCTGAAAGAGCTCTTAGTAGCTCTCCCCCATCGCGCCGTCTTTGGGGATTGTTTCGTGCGTATCGCTCAGATCACCGACGACTCTCGCGAAGTCCAGCCCGGCGCCCTCTTCGTCGCCATCCCTGGAGCGCAGCACGATGGGCATCACTATATCGGGACGGCTCTTGCTAAGAGCGCGGTCGCCATCGTTGGGCAACGAGCTGATCTGAAACTGCCCGCCCACATCCCCTATGTGCTCGTCTGGGATTCCCGTCGCGCCCTCGCTCAGCTGGCGTGCGCCTTCTATGACTTCCCTACTGAAAAGCTTTTCACCGTCGGAGTGACTGGCACCAACGGAAAAACTTCTGTGGCGACGCTCTCGGCAGCCGTCTTGGGCGAGTCAGCCCTCAGCACAACCGTGAAAAATGCGCTCGAGCACGATCTGCCCTACACGACCCCCGGAGCGGTCGAGATCCAGCGGCGCGCCTGGGAAGCTGTTCACTCTGGGCAGAAGCACCTCGTGCTCGAAGTCTCAGCCCACGCCCTCTCGCAAGAGCGCGTCTATGGGGTAGACTTTGACGTCGCGATTTTTACCAATCTCACCCATGACCATCTTGACTATTATCGCTCGATGGAGGAATATCTTCGCGCGAAGCTGCGGCTCTTCGAAGATCTTCGCCCCGACGCCCGCGCGATCATCAACGGCGATGATCCGCATGTCCAAGCGGTGCTTCAGGCAACACGAGCACGGGTCTGGACGTACGGGCTCAGCCCGCGCTCCGATCTGTGGGCTGATGGAGTCGAGTTGCGTCCTGAAGGATCGCGCTTTGTCGCCCATACCCCTGTGGGAGATCTACCCATCGAGACGGGCCTGCCGGGAGAGTTCTATGTCTCGAATATTCTTGCAGCGATCGGGGTGGGGATAGAGCGCGGGCTCGATCTTGAGCTCATCAAAGAGCGCGTCGAGTCTGTGCGCCAGATCGAAGGTCGCTGCGAGCGGTATCGCACGCGCGACGGGATTTTCGTTTGGATTGACTTTGCGCACTCGCCGGACTCTTTGGAAAAGATGCTGCGCACAGTGAAAAAATTCTATTCTCGAGTGATCTGCGTCTTCGGCTGTGGGGGCGAGTCCGATCCGTATAAGCGCCCCATTATGGGGGAGATCAGCGGGCGCTTGGCTGATTATACTATTATCACGAGCGACAATCCCAAGAGCGAGGACCCCGAAAAGATCGCGCGACAGATCGAGTCCGGGATTGCGTCCTTGGGTGTCCCCTATGAAGTGATCGTAGACCGAGCGCGGGCGATCTTGAGGGCCTTAGAGTTGGCGCGTCCGGGGGATTGTATTTTGATCGCAGGCAAGGGCCACGAACGCACGCAAATCTTCTCTGATTATGAGATCGAGTTCAACGATAGAGAATTCTTGCAAGGGTTGGGGATTATCTGAGTGCGATCTCTTGGCTGATCGTTCACTTTCGGAACCCCGGCGGCCAGAGGTCACGGCAGGCACACTTGCCCATCGGGCAAATTCTTGAAGGGATGATTCCCAGGGTTACCCATACCATTCAGCTTGCCTAATCTGTTGTTATTCTCGATGATATTCTTGTCTTCAAAGATCACCTCGACTGAGAAGGGAGGAACATACGAGGGAGCGCCGCATTGGGGGAGATACGCTGCCACCCCCCAGTTAGCGTTGTTGCGAATCTCTGTAGTGCGAAGCTCTAACCTGTCTCTTTCCTCTAATAAGATGATTCCACTCCCACTGCAGGCTGTCTTTAAGGGGAGTTGATGGCACTTCGGGTCTACCCCATTGCCTATGACAAAGCTATCCGAGAGTTTGACGATACTGCCTCGGTTGTGTATGCCAGCGGATCGGTTACTGGATATCTGAGACCTTTCAATGGTTACTACGGCTGGTTGTTCGTTGTAGTACGTTATCTCCATACCAGCTTCATTGCCGACAACCAAGGAATCTTGCAGGGTCACCTGGGCAGGCCCAGCGACCAAAATACCACCGCTATGCCCAGATACAGTAGATTCTTGTAAGCTCACCCGCGATGTTCCTGTTACCATGAGCCCAAGGTTATATAATTTGGTGCCAGCGATTTGAGAGTTGATGAGCTCCACGGTGGCATTGTGCACGACCAAGCCATTCCCAGAGAAGCCAGAGATAATAGAGTCCTGCAGGGTCACATGGGC
>JAILZC010000123.1 GCA_023512665.1 Candidatus Bipolaricaulota bacterium
ATCCCCAGGGCGCGGGCGGCCAAGAGCTGCCCCGGCTTGATCGCAGAGATCGCCCCACGGAAGATCTGCGATTGGTACGCCGACGAGTGCACCCCAAAGACGAGCACCGCGACAGCGAAGGGCGGCCAGCGCAGCCAGTCCCACTGATACGTGTTGGCGACAAACACTAAGCCGTAGTTCACTACAACAAGTAAGACCAGGATGGGCATGGCGCGGAAGAACCGCTCGTAGGCAGACGCGAGCATGGCTACGGGGCGCGGGCCGTAGGCCTGCCCCAGCGCGACGAGCACGCCCAGCGCCAGCCCCACTATGAGCAAGCTCAGCGTCAGCTCCACGGTGACCAGCGTGCCCTGGAGCAACTGTTGCCACGTGTCCCAACTCCTCAGAAGCTCCAGCCCTTCGATACGACATCACCCTTCGAAAGAGAACGAGGGCGCGCCGCTGGGGCGCACCCTCGCGTCACTCAGCTATTCCATAGCACAGACTACGGCTTCTTGTAGGACTCCCCGGCCATGCATGCTGCCATGTTCTCGGCATAGGCCTCCGGCTGGTTCTTATCAAGATAGCCCTTCAGGTCCGCCCAACACTGCGCGACCCGATCCAAGTTGACGTCCACGCCGAAGTACGCTTCGACTAAATTGTTCCAGATGCCCTTCTTCTTCATCTCCTTCATGCCGTCGTTGATGCGCGGCAGGAGCCTCTTGGGGTCGCCCTTCTGCACGAGAAAGCCGAACTGTTCCTCAGTGTTGATGATCCCCGCGATCTTGAGGGCGCCCTTGGACGCCTTGACCGCGACTTTCGCTGCGGGCTCGTCCTCGACCACCGCATGAATTTGTTTATTAATCAGATCTTGCTCGGCCAACGGATAGGTCTCATAGAGCTTGAGCTCTACTCTGATCCCTTGGTTGATCACGTTATCCTGAACCCACTGGGCCCCGGTGGTGCCACGCTGCGCCCCGATCTTGTTGCCCGCTTTGAACGCCGTGATGATATTCAGCCCGGAATCAGCACGGATGAGCACCGACTGATTGGACTCCCAGTACGGATCGGAGAAGTCCACGACCTGAGCGCGCTCTTTGGTGATCGTGAACCCCGAGGCGCCGATGTCGCACTGGCCCGCCTGCACCGCCGGGATGATCGAGTCGAAGCCGAGATTCTGAATGTCCACTTTGTAGCCCTTCAAGATCGCGATGATGCGCATCACATCGAGATCGAATCCCACGAACTGCCCCTTGGCATCCGTCCACTCAAACGGCGGCCAGGAGATGTCCGAGCAAACTTTGAACGTCTGAGTCTGGGCCTGCGGCACGAGCCCAACGCTCCCACACACCAACGCCACCACGCCAACGACAACCGCCCATCTGACAATGCTTTGCATAGTCTACGCCTCCTTTTCAATGGTGATTATACTCCCCCACACCAGCCGTTGTCAATAGTCCGGGCTTGCGTTCACCTGCGCTTTCCGGTATGATACCGGCTTAAGAGGGTTCTTGCAGGAGTGAAGGCTATGCGCAGCTATGTCATCGGAATAGCGCTGTTGGCGCTGGGCAGCTTAGTGCTCGTGGGGTCAGCCCAGTACGAGCTGGTCACCGGCACGTGCGAGCAGATCACCGCTGAGTTTGGGATCGTTATTACTTCGGAGAGCACGCGAGACTTCGACAGCGTCGAGTGCGCCACGCTCTATGCGATCTTGCGCTCACTGCCAGAGCGACTCAGCCGCGCCGTGACGACCATTCGGCGCCTCCCTAGAGACCCTGAAGCTGCCGGGCGCGCCTACGGCTCGACTATAGAACTCTATGACGGCCTCAACTGCGATACCATCCCTAACTGCAGAGATTTCATGGTCGTGGTCTTCCACGAGATCGCGCACGTCGTGCACTTTCGTGTCTTTACCCCTCAGCAAGTTCAAGCGTATCGTCAACTCTATCGGCGCTCGGGGTCTGATCCGGGGAATTTTATCGGCCCACTCTTGCGCGGGCGGCGCTACGCGACCACCAACGAGTACGAGGACTTTGCCGAGCTCTTCGCAGCATACACCGAAGACAGCGATCGAGTCGTGCGCTTCGTGCGCGACCGGCTCTCCAAGAACGAGACGATTCTCTTTGAAAAATTAAAGATTCTCTTCGACGTGCTGATGGGGCAGAGCCAGCCCCAATCTGTCTTCGTCTATCTCAGTGAGGTGTGGGTCGGCGCGATGCCCGATGGGAATTTCCGTGGGGTGGTGCGGCGCACGCTGCTCCCTCGCGATAGCCAAGGGCTGCCCAGTATCCCCAGCGAGCCCGGCTGGGAGGATTTCTAGCTGAGATAGCTCATAATCCCCTTGCGCACGATCATCACCGCGATCGCGGCTAAAATTAAGCTGGCGATCTTAGAGAGCGTGCGCATTCCCGCTTCCCCTAAAACGCGCGTCAAGGAGTCTGACGTCCAGAAGATCACTCCGGCTATAGCAATATTAGCCACCGTCGCCAACACTGTTGGGACCAACCCGTATGAGTCTACGAGCAACAAGCTTGTGGTGAAGACCGCCGGGCCGGCGATCAACGGCACGCCCAAGGGGACTGCGCCGAGGCTCTCTGGGCTTTCTGAGAGGTGTTCACGCTCTCCTGTCAGCAACCCGCGCAGCGAGAGCAAGAAGAGCAAGCTCCCACCTGCGATCATAAAGTCCGCCACCGTGATCCCCAGCAGCGCGAAGATCCCCTTGCCCACGCCGAGAAACGCGAGCGCCACCGCTGTTGCGGTCAGCAACGACTGCCACAGGACCTTGCGGACGCGGGCCCTATCCAGCCCCGCCGTCAGACTGATGAAGATCGGCAGCGTCCCCAGCGCGTCCACAGCCACAAAGAGTGGCACAAAGCAGAGCCAAAACTCCAGCATAGTCCCCCCGATGATTGCAGCCCGCTCATGCACTGATTATACTGAGAACTCAAGAACTCACACACACGAAGGAGTCTATTGTATGACGATCGCCCAGCGAGCGCGACAGAATCTTTCGCTCCAAGACAGCAAAGCCGTGCTCTACCGGCTCGAGGCGGTAGAGAGAGCAGGGCTCGGCCAGATCTCGCGGCTGCCCTTTTCGCTAAAGATCTTGCTCGAATCTCTGCTACGAAACTGCGACGGGCGGGTCATCACCGAAGAAGATATCGCAGCTTTGGCTCAGTGGGACCCCAAGGCCGGGCGCGAGCTCCCCTTCAAGCCCGCGCGCGTCTTGCTCCAAGATTTTACAGGGGTTCCCACAGTCGTTGATTTAGCCGCCATGCGCTCCGCTGTCAAGAGACTCGGCGGTGACCCCACGAAGATCAACCCGCTCGTCCCCGTGGATCTCGTGATAGACCACTCCGTCCAAGTAGATTATTTTGCGTCACGGCTGGCCCTGCAGCGCAACGCCGAACTCGAGTTCGAGAGAAATCGAGAACGCTACGAGTTTCTCCGCTGGGGCCAAAAAGCATTTCAAAATTTCAGAGTCGTTCCTCCGGCTACAGGGATCGTCCACCAGGTCAACTTAGAATTCTTAGCCCAGGTCGTGATGACCCGCACCGAGAATTCTGAAATCATCGCGTTCCCCGATACGCTCGTGGGCACCGACTCGCATACCACGATGATCAACGGGCTGGGGGTGTTGGGCTGGGGCGTAGGGGGCATCGAAGCCGAGGCGTGCATGCTCGGCCAGCCCCTCTATATCGTCACTCCCGAAGTGATCGGGTTCAAGCTCACCGGGCGGCTGCGCGAGGGCGTCACCGCGACCGATTTAGTCTTAACGGTCACCCAGATGCTGCGCCAGAAGGGCGTTGTAGATAGATTCGTCGAGTTCTACGGGGATGGGCTGGCGCAGCTGTCGCTCCCCGACCGGGCGACGATCGCCAACATGGCCCCAGAGTACGGGGCGACCTGCGGGTTCTTCCCCGTGGACGACGAGACGCTCAGATACCTCCGGCAGACGGGGCGCCCCAAAGAGCTGATAGACTTGGTCGAACGTTACTGCAAAGAGCAAGGGCTCTTCCGAACAGCCCAGACGCCTGATCCGATCTTCACAGATACGCTTGAGCTGAGATTAGAAGACGTCGAGCCGTCGGTCGCCGGGACCAAGCGCCCCCAAGATCGCATTCGCCTGTGGGACGTCAAGCAGGCGTTTCGCCAAGCTTCGCTTGACGTTCACCTTGCCCAGCCTCCGGCTGGGCAAGATGTACGGTCCAGGCGAAGCCTGGTATGGTCTACATCGTGCCGGTAGCAACGATGGCCCTTATGGCCATCTCGGTAGCCCTGGTGCTAGGGTTGGTCAAGAATCTGCTCACGGTCGAGGGCGAAGCCAGAGTCAAGATCGTCAACGACGGCAACGAGCTGGTCTTGCCCTTAGAGCAGAATCTCATGCAGGCCCTCAAAAAAGCGGGCTACGATCTCTTCGCGCAGTGTGGCGGCAGGGGGACATGCGCGACCTGCCGCGTCAAAGCCTTAGAAGGGCTTCCCCCCGACCAGATCACCCCGGCGATGCTCGGCCCCTTGAGCGACAAACTTCGCAAAGAGGGCTGGGTGCTCTCGTGCCAGATCTCGCTGAAGAACGACCTGAAGATCGAGCTGTTTAAGCCGTTAGTGATGAGCTGGCCCAAGGTCGAGGGCAAGGCCGCGGCGCCCACAGC
>JAILZC010000124.1 GCA_023512665.1 Candidatus Bipolaricaulota bacterium
GCCCTCTTTGGCGCGCTCGCGGGCCGCTGCGAAGATCTCTCGGATAAAACGTTCTGTCTCGCCCAGCCACATATTTAAGAGCTGTGGCCCGTTGATGAGCATAAAGTACTCGCGCACGTCGCGCCCCGTGCGCTCCCGATAGGCTTGCGTCAGATTGTACGCTGTGGCTTTCCCAATGAGGGTCTTGCCGCACCCCGGCGGGCCGTAGAGCAAGATCCCCTTCAGGGAGCGCTTCCCAAATTTTTTGTAGAGCTCAGGGTAGAGCAGCGGGCGCTCAATCGTGTCGCGAATGAGGTTGATCGCTTCTTCTTGGCCGCCGATTTTCTCCCAGGGGATTTCGGGAATTTTTTCCAAGAAATACCCGCGCACCTCGGACTTCTGGAAGTGCTCTAGAGCGACGCGCATTGAGGGCTCCAGACGGACTTCGTCGCCAACTTTTAAGTTCTTCTCTGAGAGATCCGATGAGCGCAGCACGATCCGCCCGCTCAGCATCTGGGCGTCCATTGCGATTCTGAGTCTGCCGTCGGGCAGGAGCTCCGCGACTTTCACGATCGGGCCCTCAGGGTGATACCCGATGTCTCCAACAACGGCGAACGCCTCATTGATCTTGACCCGCGTGCCCACCTTGAGCGTGCTCAGGTCGAGCTTGGGGTCCACGTTCGCGTAATACTCAGCGTCTCCCACGGCGATATACGCGATCCCCTCTTGGGGAGAGCCCAAGAACGTCCCGATGCGATTGGCCGGGGCTGTCAACTTCTCATACGTCTCGTTGAATTGTCTGATGGTCTCTTGGGCCTCGCGCAATTGGCGCTCATCGGCTTGGAGCTGTTCGTATAAAAGCTCTAGCAGGCCGATGCGGGGGTCGTTCTGAGGCGTGTATTTCAGAATCTCTTCTAGGATGGCAAGAGCGCGCATGCGGCCTTCGGGTCGGCCTGGGCCGGCAGGCTCGAAGGGCGGTCGCTCCTCACCGTTGCGACGATTCCGTGATCGGTCGGCCATAGGGTTTGACACCTCACTCTACTCTAGAGCAAAGCGGGCTGCTCTGCAAGTGCAAAAAGAACCCCGGCGAGGGAACTCCCTCGCCGGGGAGAAGCTGTCTGCGTAATCAGACGCGCTTACTTGGGCTGGACGTTTGCGGCTCGGGGGCCTTTGGCGTCGCTGGTGATCTCGAACTCCACCGCTTGGCCCTCGCGCAAGGTCTTGAACCCATCGGCTTTAATTGCCGAGAAGTGCACGAACACATCCGGGCCGCCGTTATCCTGTTGGATAAAGCCGTAGCCCTTGGCGTCGTTGAACCATTTGACTTTGCCGGTTACCATGTGCACAACCCCTTTCTGCTGTCTTGTTTCCCGTCTCGACGATTGTGCATCAGGGGTTGGAGGCCCCGGCACCGTCACGTCTCGAAGGTCGTACAGCACAATCACTATAACACATTGGAGGAGGTTTGTCAAGATTTGCATCCTGCCGGGCCGGGACGCTACACTAAAGCTGCATAGAGAGGGATCGGTCGCCATGTTCCGTGCACGATATTGGGGTGTGATGGGGCTGCTGGTTCTGGTGTCACTCTGTCCGAGCGAGGCTCAACTCATCTGTACGTTCACGGTGCAGCCGTGGCAGCCCCTGCAGGGGGTTCTTGAGAGCGCCCCGCCGGGGGCGGTGATCTGTCTCACGGCGGGGATGTGGACTCAAGGGGGTTCGATTCACAACAAAGTCTTGACGCTGTGGGGGGCTGGGCCGGATCAGACGATCTTGATGGGAGCTTCGGGAACTCTCTTCGATGGCATCTCGGTATCTGGGCAGAGCGTGGTCACGGTGCGGGGGCTGGGGGTCTACAATTTTCGCGATGGGATTGTCGCTCTCGGGCAGAGCCACCTGGGCATCCGAGATGTCCAGCTCTCCAACAATAGTGGGTCTGGCCTGCGGGTGCTGGGGGTATCCAATGTGACGCTAGAGCATTCGTTAGCCTCGTACAATCTCGATGGTGTCGTCGCGTAGGACGGCGCTCAGGTGACGCTCCAGTATTCCCAAATTATAGAGAACCAGCGTGACGGCCTCCGGCTCGATTTTGCCAGTTCTGGCTGGCTGATCAGCAATATCATCCAAGGCAACGGGCGCTACGGGGTTCGTCTCTATTCTCTAGAGAATCTCTCTGTCTGCTGGCGCAACCGAGTACGAGATAACCGAGCTGGGGACTTCTACCCGGAGGCAGCTTCGCAGAAGTGTTCATAGCTATACACCCGCCTAGCGGTCGGCTCTCAAACCTTGTCCGGCGATAGGCTTATCGCTGTGGGGTGATGCCTTCAGCGAGGCGCGCCCGCAGCCCGATGATCGTAAGCCCGACTATCTCCTTCTTCTTCTCGTCCCAGCGGACAATGACCCCTTCACCGATGTCCACCCCTACCGCTGGTCGAGGCTTCCCCACTGAGATGTAGAGCACATCCGCTTCCTCATCGTATTCCCAGTTGAGCTGAGGCTTGCTCTCTAAGATCTTGAGCGCTTCCATACGATCACTCTCCTTTTGGATGGCGCAGCAGTGTAATAAGCCGTCAATACGAACCCGTCGGTCTTGGTGAGCTCTTTATAGACGACCACCAGGTGCTTTCGCGTCAGAGGCGATTGGGCATAAAATCGGATGGCTAAAAGCGTGTCCAGGTCCCCTTGTTGGATGAGATCTGGGTCACTTAGGGCCTCTAAGACATGGTCTTTCTGGTTTGCCATCTCAGGATGCCGTCTCAGGATATGCTCCCATCTTTCTTGAGTCAACCGTATGGGAACTTGGTTCTGGGAATAGACCACAATCATTGAGAGATCTCACACACTCCTGTTCAAGCAGCTTAAGCATCTTCAGGGCTTGGCGATGCGATCTTTAGCGAATCACTCCTGACACAACCAACAACGCCAGCGCAACTCCAGCCGCACCAGCAATGAGTGCAAGCCGCGCAGAACTTTCCGCTGCTGCGAGCTTCTGGTTGCTGTCTTCTACTTTTTGGCTCAGAGAATCTAAGCTCTGCTGAATCTGGGCCAAACGGTCTTCAATGACTGAAGAGGGCAACGCCTGCTTCAGTTGGTTGAGGTCTTGCTTGAATCTTACTTGATCAGACGAGAGGCTCGCTACTGTTTTAACTGTTGCCAATTCCTTAGAGAGTCCTCCCACATTCACGTTCCCCACAAGTCCCTCCAATGTGCTTAATCGCTGCCCGAACTCGACCGGAACTCCTAAGGAAACTGCTGGTAGCTGACTCTCGATCTTGTCCACACGTGCAGATACCGCAGCTACTGCTCCCTGTAGGTCTGACACCTGGGATTCAAGGCTGACTACGCGAGGCTCCAAGTCCACCGCGACAGGTGGTAGCATCGGCTGTTGGGGCTGCTCTGAAGTGCTTGGTGGTTCCACGCTTGCCTTGGCGTCGGTGCTCTCGACCTTGAAGTTATCGAAGGTCGTTCGCTTGACTTTATCGTCCCAGCCGCCATGTCCCAAACTATACTCTTGCCCTACTCCCACACTAGTAGCGTTCATAATGGATGACTCAGAGATCCTACTAATCTCTTTGTCGTTCACATAAGCTCGATATATTGTCGTTTGACCTATATCTTGAACCTCAATTCTTACATGAGCTGTCTCGCCTGCTCCCAGTGTAAGATTGGTTTCTGCAAGCAGTTGGCCCCAGCGTCCCTCTTTTCTCACATACCACCGAGCAACCTCGATTTTATTACGTCTTACGTCCCCAGAGCGCCAAAACTATACTATCGTTTCCGCCCTGAGCTTTGACGAAAATGTATGCCGAAGCGCCAAATTGGGCTGGCCCTCCGAACCTCACGTCCACATCAATTGAGTATGTTTTCAAGGCACTCTTGAGATCTACGAGAGAGATAAAAAGCAATCCACTGCGGATATCTCGTCCGACTGTATATTGCCCGTCTATGGACGCCCAACTTCCAGTAATAGGTTTCCACTCTGGTCTAGGTGTTCTATCGAAGTCATCGAAGAAGACGACTTGAGGTTGTGGATTCATCGTGACTGACACTTTCGCCGAGGCTACCTCGCGATTCTTGGTTACAGCAATGGCTGAGATAACGTTCTCGCCAGGTGCCAGATTCACTGTAGCCTTGAACTTGCCGTCATTACCCAGCTCTGCTTTCTGCGCTACTCCATTGATCACAACGAGCACGACGAAGAGGCTGTCTCCAGGCGCAGTCGTTGAAGCCATCCCCTCAACCTGTACCTTGGTTTCAGCAGTCACAGACCGATCAACGGGAGCAGTAATAGAGACCTTTACGCCAGTCTCTTGAGCAACACTGCCCGCCCCGAGAAAGACCAACCCGATCAGAAGCACCATCAAGCCGATCCGACCGCACATTACTGATCACCTCTCTATGGGGTTGGCAGATTCTTTCTGGCCACATCAAGTATAGATTTTTTGGCGATGCTGAGTCAAGTTGAGATTGGCTTAGGGGGCAAATGCTTGGAAATATAGGAGCTCAGCCTCTGGTGCCGAGGGCGGGACTCGAACCCGCACGGAGGGTTGAGCCTCCAACGGATTTTAAGTCCGTCGCGTCTGCCGATTCCGCCACCCCGGCCCAGATTTCGTCTGGACTGGACACCGT
>JAILZC010000125.1 GCA_023512665.1 Candidatus Bipolaricaulota bacterium
ACACCCTTGCCCACATCCCCAAGCAGCGCCAGCGCGCCATAGCCCGCGCCCACCACGCGCGTGACGTTGGTCGCGCCGACGTTGCCGCTGCCGTGCTGACGAATATCTATGCGCTTCAGCCGAGCGACCAGATAGCTGAAGGGCAGAGCGCCGACGAGATAACAGCCGACCGCTACCCCGATCCAGTCCATCGAGTTGACTCTAGGAATCCTTCGATTCTGTCAGCAACTCTTTGAGGCCCTTGATGCGCTGGCCCATCGTGATCGTTTCGTGGCCGGCATCGCTGCTCGTGACTAAATGTTCTTGTTTGTGCAGGTTGCGCATGGAGAGCCGCACCTGGCGCTTCTCCTCGTTGATCCCGATGATGCGCGCCTTCACCGTCTGGCCCACCTGTAAGACGTCCGCTGGGGTCGAGATGCGCTCTTCGGTGATCTCCGAGACGTGAATGAGCCCCTCGACATCGTCGGTGATCTTCATGAACGCGCCAAAATCCTTGAGCTCCGTGACCGGGCCCTCGACTATCGAGCCCACGGAGTAGCTCTCCAAAAACTTGTGCCACGGGTCCTCTTGGAGCTCCTTCAAGCTCAGACGGATCTTGCGCTTACTCGCGTCCGATTTGATCACCTTCGCCGTGATCTCTTGGCCCTCGCGCACGACGTCGCTGGGCTTGTTGACTTTGTCCCAGCTCATCTCGGAGATGTGCAGCAGCGCCTCCACGCCGTCTTCGAGGTGTACAAACGCGCCAAAGTCGGCGAGCTTGGTGACCCGCCCCTGCACAATGCTGCCCTCGGGGTATTTCTCTTCGATCCTCTCCCAGGGGTCGGACTGGACGCGCTTCATGGAGAGGCTCACGCGCCGCTCCTGCTCGTTCACATCGAGCACGACCACCTCGACTTGCTGACCCACTTTGACGACTTCCTTGGGATGCTCCGGATACCCCCACGACAGCTCGGAGATGTGCACCAAGCCCTCGACGTCCTCTTCGATGCGCACGAACGCGCCAAAGTCTGTCAAGCTGACGACCGTGCCCGTGGTCTTGGTCCCCGCAGGGTAGCGCTGCTTGAGACCGATCCACGGATCAGGGCGCAACTGTTTGATGGAGAGCGAGATGCGCTCCTTGTTCCGGTCTACCCCCAAGACTTTGACGGTGACTTTATCGCCGACCTTGTACGTATTGGGCGGCACGGGGATGTCCTTCCAGCTGATCTCCGAGCGATGGACGAGCCCTTCAAAGCCGCCGATGTCCACAAAGAGCCCGAAATCTACGATGCTCTTGATCGTGCCCTCGATGACCTGGCCCACCTCGAGCTTGCTGAACAGCTCGTCCTTGCGCTGGCGCTCCAGTTCTTTGAGGTACTCCCGATGCGAGACGACCAGATTGCGCTCCCGACGGTCGAGTTCCAAGATAAGAAACGGCACTTCCTTGCCGCGCAGCTCTTCAATGCGGGGAGCCAAGTCCTCGCCCAGGTGCGACCCGGGCAAAAACGCGCGAATCCCTGATTTCAACAGATTCACGTGGTAGCCAGCATCCTTGACTTCATCTTCGATCGTGCCCGTGATCGGGAGGCGATGCCGATAGGCGCGCTCCAGCTCGCTGATGCGCTTCTCGTAGAGCGCGGCTTTTTCGGAGACGTGGATCGTGCCCTCCTCCTCGTCAATATACGTGATCAAGACCTCGATCTCGTCTCCGGGTTGGAGCGGCGCCTTGTGGAAGGGCGCGAGCTCCGTGGGCTTCATCAGCGCTTCGGACTTGTACCCGATGTCTACTAAGACCCCTTGGTCGCTCACTTGGACGACCCGGCCGCGCAGGATGTCCCCGCGCGAGTACGTCAACACGTCCTGGTCGTCTAACAACGCTTCCATCTGGGATGGTTCACCTGTGACCTTCTGTTCGAGTTCCTCAGACATGTTCGATCACCCGCTTGTGTGCCGAGAGCTTTTCACGTGCTCCCGAGGATTTCCGGCCTCTCTACATCCGTCAGTTGCTCGATGGCCGATTGGACGGCTTCCAGACACCGCGTGGGGGTCGAAGCCCCCGCCGAGATCCCGATGCGCTTTCTCCCCGCAAACCACTCTCCTTTCAGTTCGGATGCGTCCTCAATATGATAGCACGTCGTGTACTGCGATGCGATCTCCGCCAGGCGACAGGTGTTGGAGCTGTTGCGCCCGCCAATCACTATAACAAGATCGCACTGCTGCGCCAGCTCGCGGATCGCGTCTTGACGATCAAAGGTCGCCTGACAGATTGTATTATACGCCCGGACTTCTAGACAATGCTTCAAAACCTCCCCGATGAGCTGGGCGAACTTCTCGTAAGGGTGGGTCGTCTGCGAGATCAGCCCCACCCGATCCGATGCTTTCAGTTTGAGCTTCTCTACTTCTTCCGGGCCAGCGATCACGTCTATTTGGGCGTTCATCCCTTCGAGATGGCCCAAAATCCCCTGAATCTCCGGGTGCTCGATGTGCCCCATAATGACTAATCTGTACCCCTGCGCGACGATCTCGCGCGCGAACTTCTGTGGGATCGTCACCAGCGGGCAGGTCCCGTCGTAGACCTCGTAGCCCTTCTGGTGGAGGGCACGCTTGACGGCGGGCGCGACGCCGTGGGCGCGAATCAAGACCTTGCGCGTCTCTCCCGGCTTCAGCGGGGGCAACTCTTCGTGAGACTTCACAAAGATCATACCCTTGGCGCGCAGCCGCGCGACCTCTTGCGGGTTGTGAATCAGCTCTCCCAGACAGTAGACCGGGCCGTTGGGCGTCTCGTTTAATAATTTCTCGGCCATCTGCACGATACGTTCTACGCCGAAGCACCACCCGGCGCTGCGTGCGATCTCTATCGTCGGCTTCACTCTTGTTCTCATACGATCTCCTGTAAGAGTGGGGCGCCCTCCAGCCCGACTCTATCTATGCGCTCCATCAGTAAATCCGCGAGCTTCTGATAGCGTTCGTGACGATCCGAGATCTCCCCAAGATCGAACTCCAAATCCCTCAAGCTGAACGGCGCACTGATATAGGCCGTGATCTGGGGCCACCGGAACGGGTACTTTGGGGGATAGGGCCCGCGTGCCTCTAAGCGCACCGCGACGAATTCGCTGCCGGTGCGCTCGGCAAAGCGTATAACCCCCGGATGGGCCCGCTGGGGCCTTTGGGTCGTTCCCTCGGGGAAGATTCCTACGATCTTGCCCGACTGGATCGCGCTTAAGACTTTGCGCCAATCTTCCAGGCGAAAGTGCTCCCGGTCTATGGGGATCGCAAAGAGGCGCACGAAGAACGCGAGAAACTTATTCTCTTCCAAGAGCGTCTTGCGCGCCACAAAATGAATACGATGCCGCCCGCCCAAGGCGACGGCCACCAAGGGAATATCCCAGTAGCTGCGATGGCGCGCGACCACGAGAAATCCCCCCTGCGCGGGGATCTGCTCTCGTCCTCGCACCCGGAAGCGGAAGAGGATACGCACGGCGATGCCGACGAGCATCGCCAAAAAGCGATAGAGCCAATCCTTCCAGGTTGAGGGAGCGTTCACCCGTTCAGTTTACCAGACGTGCTCCGTCTCTGCAACGCGGCCTCCACGGCGCGCACGGCTTCAGCGATGACGTCATCGAGGGTCCGGCCATCGGTGCGAATCACTATAGTATCTGGAGCGATTTGGAGGCGTCCAAAGCCCACGCCGTCGCGGGCGTCGCGGGCGCGCATCTGAGCTAAGATCTCTTCATAGGGCTGATTGGGGCGTTCATGGCAGCGGCGTCGGGCGCGCTCTTCGGGCGATGCGTCGAGATAGAGCTTGACGTCGGCATGGGGGAGCACGACCGAGCCGATGTCGCGCCCCTCCATGACGACAGCCCTGTCGCGCGCGAGCGCCCGTTGCTGGGCGATGAGGAACTCGCGCACCTCGGGGCGGGCGGCGACTTGGGAGGCCAGTTCGTCTATCTCTGGGGTGTAGAGCTGTTCTGTGACATCGTCGCCGTTCAGCAAGACGCGCTCGTCGGGGCGGATTTCTATCTGTATGTCAGAGAGCTTCAATCTGCGCATCAACCCCAGGGCGACGGCGCGGTACATCGCGCCGGTGTTGACCAAAAGACACTGAAAGTGCTGGGCCAGGGCGCGGGCGACGCTGGTCTTGCCCGAGCCAGCCGGGCCATCAATAGCAATCTGCATAGTTTATCTATTGTCCCAGCGGGATCAACGTGAGACGATGGGCATAAAACTCCGGCACCACCAAAAGCCCGCGCCGAGTGTCTACCGTGATGTCTGCAGGGCTGACGAGATTCTGGGCGAAGACGCTGACCTTCCCTTGGGGGTCGAGCTTCAGAATGCGCCCTAAAAAGTCGCTGATATAGAGATTTTTCTTGGCATCGAGCGCCAGCCCGTCTCCCGCGCCAATATTTTCTAGCAATACCTTCACCG
>JAILZC010000126.1 GCA_023512665.1 Candidatus Bipolaricaulota bacterium
CCCCTCCCCCCGTCCCGCTCCCCCTCCTGCCGCCACGCCCACCGATCTTGTGCGCCGGCTGTATGCATCGCGGAGTCTTCTATGTGCTCAAACAGCTCGACGCTATTGTATCGGGAGATATCGGCTGCTACACGCTCGGGGCGCTCGCCCCCCTCGATGCCATGGACACGTGCATGAACATGGGCGCGTCGCTCTCCATGGCCCACGGCATGGCCAAGGTCTTCTCCGAAGACGAGCGAAAGAGACTCGTCGCGGTCATCGGCGACTCGACGTTCTATCACTCCGGCGTCCCAGCCCTGATAGATATTCTCTATAACCGTGGCCAGATCGTGACGATTATCTTAGATAATCATACGACGGCTATGACCGGCCACCAAGAGCATCCCGGCACAGGGCACACGATCCGAGGAGAGCCGACTCGGATTATCGAGCTTGAATCGCTCGCCAAAGGCTTAGGGATTAAGAACGTCCAGCGCGTTGATCCCTATAATCTGTTGGAGGCGTGGCGCGCCGTTGACGAAGCCCTCCATCGCCAAGAGCCCTCAGTGATTATCGCAGATGCCTCTTGCGTGCTCAAGGAGAAGCGCCGCTTCGGCGAGATCGTCTCCGTAGATCACACCAAGTGCACAGAATGCCTCGCGTGCACCGAGCTAGGCTGCCCCGCTATAGAAATCCGAAATGGGCACATTGAAATTAATAAGTTGCTGTGTATCGCGTGCACGCACTGTCAGCAAGTCTGCGCCGACTGCAACGCCGGGATTGATATTCCCCAAGTCCTCGAATTAGTACACCAAAAGCGCTACGCTGACGCTTTCACAGTATTGATGCGAGCCAATCCCTTCCCCGCAGTCGCCGGGCGGGTCTGTCCCCACCCGTGTGACCATGAAGTCAATGCTCTGGGGTGGCCCCAAGAGAAACTCTACGCCGAGCGTTATCCCAATTTAGTGCGAGAGTTCTCTACGCTGGGCCATCCGGCGAAGCTCTCCGTGCGCGACGTCGAGCGATTTTTAGGCGACTACGGGATCGAGCACTTCTCCGGATCAGAGTTTGCCCCCGCGCAAGAGCGCCCAGGCAAGATCGCTATCATCGGCTCTGGGCCGGCGGGGCTGTCCGCCGCGTTCTATCTCAGAAGACGTGGCTTTCGCGTGACAGTCTTAGAGTCTTTGGAGCAGCCCGGCGGCATGATGCGCTACGGCATCCCCGCGTTTCGCCTCAGCAAAGAGATCCTAGACCGCGAGATTGACCGACTTCTTATGATGGGCATCGAGATTCACTGCAACGTGACGGTGGGGCGCGACGTGAGCTTCGCGGAGCTCCAGAAAGAGTACGACGCGATCGTTATCGCCGTGGGGGACTCGGCCCCGCAAGAGCTAGAACTTGAGGGCACAGGCGAGATCAGAGCAGGATTGCTCTACGGCGTGGACTTCTTGCGGCGCGTCAATCGCAGCCAAAAAGTGCATGTCGGGCGCAGGGTCGCGGTCATCGGCGGGGGAAACACGGCCATAGATTGCGCGCGCTCGGCTCAACGTCTCGGAGCGGAAGTGACTGTCTACTATCGGCGCACAGCCCAAGAGATGCCCGCGATCCGCGAAGAGATCGACGAAGCGATCTTGGAAGGGATTCGCTTCGAGTTCCAGACGAACCCCATCAGTGTCAGAGCCAGGGACGGGCGTGTCTGCGGGCTGAGTCTCATTCGGATGCAGCCCGGCCCGCTCGACAGAGACGGGCGGCGTCGTCCCATACCTATCCCCGATAGCGAGTTCTCTGTCGAGGTGGACACTGTCATCTTAGCGATTGGCGAGCGGGCTGATCTTGGATTTCTCAAAGAGACCGGGGTTGAGTGCCATCACAAGATCAAGACGACGTTTATGTGGATCGCGTCGCAGCCGGGGGTCTTCGCCTGCGGCGATGTCGCGTTCGGCTATGGCACTGTGACGCAGAGCATTGCGACGGGGCGGCGTGTCGCGGAAGCCGTCGCGCGCTATCTGAGAAGTGCGAAGCGATGATAAAAAATATCGTCATAGCCGGGGTAGGCGGGCAGGGGTCTGTCTTAGCGGGGCAGATCATCGCGCGGGTGGCGAGCCTCGCGGGGCTGTCCGTAGCGACGTCAGAAGTCCACGGCATGGCCCAGCGCGGCGGCTCTGTCTTCTCTACGGTGCGCTACGGGAAAGACGTCATCTCCCCGGCTGTGCCCGAAGGCATGGCTGACGTGTTGCTCGCCTTTGAAAAACTAGAGGCCCTGCGCTATCTGAACTATCTCAAAATTGACGGCTTAGCCTTGGTCAACGATCAGCGCATCGTGCCCAGTGTAGAATCTCTCAAGCTCGCGCCGTACCCCGACGATAAAACGCTAGAAGAGACCTTGCACCGCCGCACTGAGTCGGTCTTCATTGTGCCGGCGCTGGAGATTGCGCAAGGGCTGGGTACCCCAGCGTTGGCGAACACGGTCATGCTCGGTGCCCTCTCGGTATTTCTTGATCTCCCTCACGAGAAGTGGCGCCAAGCGATCGCAGAGTCCGTCCCGCCCAAGACGGTCGAACTCAATCTGTTAGCTTTTGAAGAAGGGCTGAGCTGGGCCAAGCGCCACATCGGCTCTAGGCTGGCAACCTAACCCCTAGCCTCTTCCCTAAAGGGAAGACCCCTCCCCCGGCCCCTCCCCCTTTAGGGGACGGGTCGGGAGATGAGGTAGCTGGACATGGGCATTGCTATCTGCTAAGATCAAAGAGCACACGCTGTGTGAAAGGAGGCTGTATGCCGTTCTCGTTGCCACCGTTGCCGTATCCGTATGATGCGTTAGAGCCGTACATTGACAAACTGACAATGGAGATCCATCACACCAAGCACCACGGGGCTTATGTCAGCAATCTCAACAAAGCTCTAGAGTCCGCGCCGGAGCTTGCAAATAAGAGCCTCGAAGAGCTCCTAGCCAACAATTGTGCTATCGTCCCGGAGAAGATTCGCACCGTCGTGCGCAATCATGGCGGCGGGCACATCAATCATTCGTTCTTCTGGGAGATCATGGGGCCCAAGGCCGGCGGCCAACCCCACGGCAAGCTCGCCGAAGCGATCGCTCAGACTTTTGGGAGCTTTGAGAAATTCAAAGAGAAATTCAGCGAAGCTGCGCTAGGGCGCTTCGGCTCGGGCTGGGCCTGGCTCGTGAGAACTCCCGAGAGAAAGCTCGAAGTCTACTCGACTGCAAATCAAGACAGCCCGCTGATGGAGGGCAAGTTCCCCATCTTGGGGCTGGACGTCTGGGAGCACGCGTACTATCTCAAATATCAGAACCGTCGCGCCGACTACGTCCAAGCGTGGTGGAACGTGGTCAACTGGGACGCTGTAGAAAAACGCTTCACTTCCATTTGATGGTACAGCCCACCGGCTGGGTATCTTTCAGCCCAGGGTCTTTGCCGGCGAGCACGGCGTCGAGCGCGTCTTTAAAATAGCGCTTCGTGACTTTTGCAGGGTCTTCGTAGTTGTCGTCAATCGTGCCGTGGTAGCGCAGCTTCATCGCTGAGTCGAAGAGAAAGATTTCGGGCGTGCGCTGGGCCCCGTAGGCTTTAGCTATCTGCTGGGTCTCGTCATGGAGATAGGGAAAGGGATAGCCCTTCTCTTGAGCGCGTTTGACCATGTTGTCGAAGCTGTCTTCGGCGTATTTGGTCGGGTCGTTGGAGTTGATGACGAGAAACTGCACGCCCTTGGGCTCGTACTCTTTGGCCAGCGCGATCATGCGGTCTTCATAGGCTTTGACATAGGGACAATGATTGCAGCTGAAGATCACTGCGACGGCTCTCTTGTTCTTGTAGTCTGAGAGCTTATAGATTCTGCCGTCCACGCCCTTGAGCTGAAAGTCTGGGGCTGGGTCGCCGTATTTGAGCATAGAGAGATCACCTCGTTGGGGCCATTATACTCAACAGAATCACGGAAAGCACGGAACGAGCCACGGAAGGCACAGAAGTAAAGCCGTTTCCGTGTAATCCGTGGGTTTTCTGTGCCTTCCGTGATTCAAAGAATCCCGCTGGACGAGTGCACTCATCAACGCTACAATTGAGTGCGATGACGAAGCCCACAATTACTATCGAATATTGCGACGAGTGTATGTACTTGAAGCCGGCGCTGGAGGCCGCGCACAAGATCCTCGACGCGTACGCCGACAGAGTCGAAGCCGTGACGCTCAAGCCCGGACACGACGGGGTCTTTCGCGTCACGGCCCATAATATTCTTATCATTCAGATGGGTGACGAGGGACTGCCCAACGCCGAACGAGTCGCCCATGCCGTCGGTGAGTTCTTGAGTGGAAGACCCCTCCCCGACCTACCCCCAACCCCTTCCATAAAGGGAAGGGGCTCCCCTCCCTCGTTAGGGGAGGGGGCAGTGGAGAGGCTGTCTCTTATAAACA
>JAILZC010000127.1 GCA_023512665.1 Candidatus Bipolaricaulota bacterium
ATCGCTCGGCGTTGGCCCGCAAGAAACGCACGGCGCATTTGACGTCTTCGATCATCGCCGGAAACTTATAGCGCGGCGCCAAGCGATAGTTGACGGCCGCAACGAGATAGCCGCGGGCGAGCAGCTCAGGAATATCTCGAATTCCTTCGCCGGAGCGTTTGTCGCCGCCGGTCCAGCCCCCTCCGTGCACATAGAGCAGCGCCGGTGTTGGGGCTGCACCCACCTGTTGAGGACGATAGATGTCCATCTTCAGCTCCACGCCATCGAGAGTGCAATAGGTCACATCGCGCTCGGTCGGCAGAGGCGGCTGCGCAGAGAGCGAAGCCGACCGCGGGTCTACGCCGGGATGAGCTTTTTCCCACGCGATAAATTCATCGGCCATCTGTGCAAACGTCGCCCATCGGATCTTCCCAGCTTTGACCAAGGGGTCTACAACATTCGTGAGAAAATCTTCGATGACGCCAAACGGACGTGCGGGATCGCCGCGAAACTCCCCCGGATGGACTGTAAAGTGATAGACGTTGACTCTATCGGCGCGGGCGACTTCCAACGAGCGCGAGAGCTCCCCCTTGAGATACTCAAAGTACGCGGCGTCGCCGCCGGCAGCGCGTCGCGACGACGCGAAATCTTCGCGCGAGTAGTTTCCTTCCGGCAGAAAGATGACCTTCCCGTTGGGATCGTGGGCAGCGAATTTCGACAGATCAGTCTCACTTGGCCCGCCCGCAGGACGCCACGGGTGCACTCCCACAAGCGACAGATCCGTGCGCTGCGTCTTGTAGTTCTTCCAGTCGCTCATCACGTCCAGGCCCGCGCACGACGCTGCTTCTAATATTCCCGTATAGAGATTGCCCCCGCTCCAATAGCGAATGTTCTTCTGTGCGCCCGCTCTCTGAATATACGAGATCTCTTCTTGCATCACGGCACACCACGCTTGCACAGCAAGCCTTTCGGGGTCTCTCCCAAGATGAGCATCTTCGTGAAAGTGCAGGGCGAGCTCGTGCCCGCGAGCTTCTAAGTCTTTTAAGATCGTGTTGCCCCTTTCGAGGGCGACTTGAGTGAAGGGGCTTTGGGCCTGAACGGTCATGCGCCCGCCATGCCCCTCGACGATCCTAGCTACGGCAAGAATGTCTTGCACATGGCGCTCGAACAACGGCCCTTGGCGATAATCAGCCCCGCCGCCCCCATACCCCTGCGCGGTTCGGCCCAGCGGCTGCATCCCGATCCCAAAGAGCAAGACGGGCTCAGATAGCTTCTCAGCTCTCACACTATCATCCGTAGACAAGCAGCCCATTGCTCCTATTATCATCCCAAGCACACAGACGACCCGTACGAGCGTCCTCATATCCGAAGACCTCCCTGCGCGTGATGCCCTCAGTATAACAGACTGTGCTCACGCTCGCCGAACTTGGTACAATACTCCCTAGATCATGAGTCGAGCAGTCTTTCGCTTCTACGGTGAGCTCAACGACTTTCTCCCGCCCAAACACCGTCAATGTGACATCGAGTACAGCTTTCAGAATACTCCCGCGGTCAAGGACGCTATTGAAGCCCTCGGCGTGCCCCACCCCGAGGTTGATCTCATCGTCGTCAAAGGACAATCCGTGGGGTTCTCCTATCGTTTGCGCGACGGGGATCGCGTTGCCGTCTACCCCGTCTTCGAGAGCTTAGATATCTCGCCGATCGTTCAGCTCCGAGAGAAGCCCTTAAGAAGAATCGCGTTCGTCGCCGATGTGCATCTGGGCAAGCTCGCACGACTTTTGCGACTGCTGGGGTTCGATACCCTGCACTCCAACGATTATGACGACAGCGAGCTGGTGGCCATCGCGGCTACGGAGGGGCGCATCGTGCTCACGCGCGATCGTGGGCTGCTCAAGCACAATGCCGTGACCCACGGCTACTGGCTGCGCTCGACTCATCCCGTTGAGCAAGCCCGCGAAGTCGTGCGCCGCTTCAACTTAGAAGCGCTCATTGACCCGTTCCGACGGTGCTTGGTGTGCAATGGGCTGCTCGTCGAGGGAGATAAGCGAGAGATGCTCGCGCAGCTTCCCCTCGCCGCAGAGCACGATGAGTATCTTCTCTGCTCAGACTGCCAAAGACCCTACTGGCGCGGCACGCACTACCCCAGATTAGAAGCGCAGATCGCTGCTATCCTGCGCGACGTGGCAAAGCGATCATCGTGAGTGTATAGTAAACCCATGCGCGAGCGCGACGTCATCAAACTCTTGCGAGAGAGATTGCCCATTGGCGACGACTGCGCCGTCATCCCGTTCAGAAAGACTCATCTGTTGCTGACGACAGATATGCTCCATCGTCGGACGGACTTTCCCGATGGCCTGACGCCCTACACGATGGGCTGGCGGGCTGTTGCCGTCTCGCTGAGCGATATTGCCGCGATGGGTGGCAAGCCTTTGGGGGTGGTGATCGCCCTTGGGGTGCCGCAGTTTGAGCAAAAATTTCTCGAAGAGTTTCTCGATGGAGCACTCGCCTGCTGCACGGCGTGCCAGACGAAACTTTTGGGCGGAGACACCGACAGACATAGCGAGCTTACAGTGGTGACGACGGCCCTGGGCGAAGCACCAAAGCCCGTCTTGCGCTCCGGCGCTCGCGTCGAAGACTTAGTCTGCGTGACGGGCGACCTGGGCCGAACGGCTGCGGCGCTACAACTTCTCGAAGAGAGAGATTTCGAGCAAGCCAATGAACTGTTGCGCTTTCTGCCCCGGCTGCGCGAGGGGCAGGCACTCGCGCCGTTAGCGAGCAGCATGATAGACATCTCCGACGGGCTGGCGCGGTCGCTCTATCTACTGAGCGAGGCGAGCCACGTGGGCTTTCGTCTCGACGCGACGGCGATCCCGTTCGCGCTCGAGGTCGAAGAGCTCGCTCGCGATCAAGAGGAGCTTTTTGAGATGGGGCTCTTCTTTGGGGAAGATTTTGAGCTGCTCTTCACGCTCCCTCAAGAGAAGCTCTTAGATGCACGGCGGGCGTGCGAGTTCACGGTGATTGGGCGGGTTGCGCCCAAGGACAAGGGCATCACCATGCAGCTGGGGGCGGAGAGCATCATCTTGCCCGATCGAGGGTATGAGCATTAACCCCTCACCCCTTCTCCCCTCTTCACCTCTCCCTGACCCTCTCCGTACACGGAGAGGGAACGGGTGAGGTAGGGGAGAGGGGACGGGGATGAGGGAAGAAAAGAGGAGGTTCAACCATGAAAAGACTGACTTGTCTGCTGGGAGTTATACTGTGGGCGGGGACAGCCCTCGCAGGGGAGCCGCTGCCGACGTTCGAGCCGGTCTCCGGGCTGTTCTATCTGAATCTTTCTGAGCTCAATGGGCTTCTGGAGCAGAATGATTTCCCCACGATCGCTTCGCCCATGACGCTAGCGGGCAGCTGGACGCGCGTGCGCACGGTCGAATGGCTCCCCTTGGGATTGACAATCGCCGAAGGCTCGGTAGGAGCAGAGCGCGGCGCGCGCCGGGTGAATCTCAATCTCTTCTATTTTAGTGCGTTTGTAGATCGCCGGTGGGCGCTCTCGGAACGAGTTCCGGCGCTGCGGGCTTTTGTGAGCGGCGGCCTTGGCGTGGGCACGGCGACGTTGCTTTTGGGGGTCCGTGCCGTGACCGAAGAGAAGCTCGAAAATATCTTGCAGACGGCGCACGACACGCTCTTGAGAAGAATCTTCTTCTCGGTAGTGCCCCGCGTGGGGATCGAGTTTGTGCTCACGGATGCGATCACGTTGAGGGCGTCATTGGGGTATATTTGGGCGCCGTGGTCTGGGGCGTGGGAGCATTTTTCGGAGAGGGTCTCTGGACCGCCTAGGGATTTTAGCGGGTTCTTAGCAGAATTTACAATCTCCTACACGCCGAAGCCGACGCCACAGAAGGAGTGACTACTGCCTTCCGATGAGCTGCATAAATTCAGCGCGGGTGCGCGGGTCCCTTCTGAAGATGCCCTTGACGGCGCTGGTCACAAGGTGGGCATCTTTCTGGAGCTCTCGCATGGCCATACATAAGTGAAAGCCCTCGACGACGACCCCGACCCCCTTCGGCTTGAGGGCTTCCATCAAGAAATCGGCGATCTCGTCAGTGAGGTTCTCTTGGAGTTGGAGCTTCTTCGAGAAGTGTTCGACGATCTGGGGGATCTTGCTCATGCCGATCACTCGACCGTTGGGGATGTAGCCCACGTGCGCCTTGCCAAAGAAGGGCAGGATATGATGCTGGCAGAGCGAATAGAACAGAATATCTTTGACGACGATCATCTGGTCGTGTGTGACGGGGAAGATCGCCCCGGCGATCAGCTCTTTTGGGTCTTGGCGATAGCCCTCCGTAAGCGATTCGAGCATCTCGAGGAAGCGCCGAGGTGTCTCGCGC
>JAILZC010000013.1 GCA_023512665.1 Candidatus Bipolaricaulota bacterium
TACTTGTACGTTGTGCGGGTGCGGGGCTTCGATGGCCGAGAGTACATGAGCGAGGTGCGCAAGCTCGTGATTGTGCGCTAGCAGCACGTCGACTGTCGGCGACCCGCGCAACTGTTTGAGAAGCCAGCGCAGGCTCAGCCTTTCACCCCCTGCGCAACTGCGCATTGATCCCGTTCTTGTCAATGCTGAGCGTGAAGACCATCTTGCGGCGCTCCCCAGTCTTCTTCTTGATCTCCAGCGAAGCCGTCAGATAGAACCCCGACTCGGTCAGCTCGAGCCTGCTCACGTCAATGTGGATCACAGCGTCGGGATTGGCCGCGTCTATGCGAATCCCGCGGTCTTTGAATTTGACGCTGAGCTGCCCCAGCACGCCCTCTTGGACAAAGTCGGGGACGTTCTCGATAGGCTCGATCGCCACCGTCTCGATCCCGCGCAACGGATCGGCCGACGCTTCGTAGATCGTCCAGCCGATCACCAGCGCGATGACGAGCGCACCCGCCCCGGCCAACAGCCACCATCGTGTCTGCATAGAGACCTCCTTTCAGTCTTTGCGCGCTTCGATAATATATGGGCTTTGCGAAAGCTTTTCGATAACGCTGTCCAGCTGCTCACTCCCAGAGAGGCGCACGACGAAGCCGCCCTGGCGCATCAATATCAGAATTCCGTTGACGCTCTGCATCAAGGTTGTCAGCTCCCGCGCAGGCGTGTCCTCACGAAAAGACACACGAATCGTCACGGGATACGACTGCACAAGTTGGGAGATGGAATCAGCCGCTTGCTCAAGCTGCGGCAGCGTCAGCCCTTGGGGGTGTGGCGTCTGCGGGGCTTGCTGATGGGGCTTGGTGACCTCTTGCGCGGGGATGACCGATGCTGTCGGATTCAACGCCGAGAAGAACGGGGCGGGCTTGAAATAGAGCACTCCGACTAAGCCAATAATGATAACAAGCTGAGCGAGCATCACGACGCGGGCAAACGTGGGCACAGGCGCGGGGAGGAGCCGCTGGAGAAAACTTTTAAGCCGACTTGGTGCAGGCTCTCTGCGCAGCCCTGTGACGAGCTGGGCGCACCGAGGGCATGTCAAGAGATGGGCTGTGACCTCCGCGCGATGCCAGGTCGTCAAGCTGCCAGAGTGCAGCCCGGCGACCTCGAAGCCTCCCCTTCTCTTCAGCCGCCCTGCGATGTAGTCTCGCAAGACGCCCTCGTCAGGATGAGAGGAGTACGCGATCTCCTCCCTCGGTGCCCCGATGATCTCCTTGAGTTGATCTCGCTCGGACATGCCGACCACCCTTTCAGTATAGCATAAGAGCGTGCGCTTTTGATAGAGCCCCCCTATGGCGCTTTTGGCATTGCCAATTCGTCAAAAGCCTCACTGATCAGTTTTTCTTGGTAGCTGAAGCTCACTTGATGGCCGACGAACTCGTTCATCTCGGCTTGGGTCAAGTGGGTGTTGACGAGCTCTTCGCAATCGAGAGGGACTTTGAGATCGGACATGCGGAACCCCGCGCGGATGCGCTCGAGCATACGAGTACGGCGAGTCTGATCTACTAAGCCGCCGCAGCCGATGCAGTGTGGGCCCTTCTGGTGATCCGTCTCTTCGTCCAGCACGAGTCCATCTTCAGGGCCAGCGCCGCCGTGGCTGAGCCGATAGAGCAAGTACGCTGAGATATTCTCGGGGTTGCGCGCGCGCTGCTTGGCGCGGGCGAACGCCTGAAAACGCCGCGTGATCGCGTAGTCTTTCACGTCGCCGCTCTTGAGAATAAGCTCCCAGCGGCGCAGGGCGTCCCAATCGAGATCGGTCTCGCAGAGCACGATCTCGTAGACGCACGAGCGAAAGACCGCGATCGCTAGGTGCGCTGGCTCGATCTTGTCGGACATCATCTCTGTTTGTCCAATTTTACGTGGTGCGCAGGGATTTGTCGAATTATAATCAAGGGGCCTATGGGAAAAGTCTTAGAATCTGCACAATGGGTGATCGAGCACGCTGAGCACGTCGCCATAGACGAAGAGGCTCTGCGCCGGGGCGCTCGCGAGCTCACAAAATATTCGCTCGATCTTGTGTGGGACGGGCTGCATTTTCGTGACGGAACAGAGCGCACGGTGCAGTATCTCTTTGTGCTAGATAGTTTGAACTTCTGTTTCTGGCCGGAGTCGCGCTGGCGCTATCGCGACCTAGACGGCTACGTCGCGCTGGCGACGGCGCTCAAAGACGCTGTTGTGCGCGGGGATCGCATTCTCGATGCGGCGTTTCTCGCGCAGATGGACAGAGCGCAGCTCCGCGAGATTCTCGACGGAGAGAACGAGGTTCCATTGATAGATGAGCGCGTGAGCGTGTTGCGCGAAGCCGGGACGGTCTTACAGAAAAAATATAATGGGCAGGCGGCGCGGCTTGTCGAGCGAGCGGGGCGCTCGGCGGAGTACTTAGTTGAGCTGTTAGCTCAAGACTTTTCGAGCTTCCGCGATGAAGCCCTCTATCGAGGGTGCAGAGTATATTTTTATAAGCGAGCCCAGATCTTCTGTGCGGATCTCTATGGGGCTTTTGAGGGGCAGCGTTGGGGAGAGTTTGTAGATATAGACGAGCTGACGGCATTTGCAGACTATAAAGTTCCGCAAGTCTTGCGGCAGCTTGGGGTCTTGCGCTATAGTTCAGAATTAGCAGCAAGAATTGATCGTCGTGAGGAGCTTCTATCGGGCAGCCGGGAGGAGATCGAGATTCGCGCGGGCACGATCTGGGCAGTAGAATTGCTGAAGCGCGAGCTAGAGAAGCTTGGGAAGAGCCTGCGCAGCTTCGAGATAGATTGGCTCTTGTGGAACCTTGGGCAGAGAGAAGAGTTTCGAAAGAGCCCGTACCATCGAGTGAGGACGATCTTCTACTGAGTTACAGTATCAGGCCATGTCTCCGAACGATCGCTCCAATGCGATCGGCATCTGCTCTCACGGCCTTATAGATCCAGGTGTAATGGTGTTTAGATAAGGAATCGAAAACCCGAGTTGCTTCTTGAAGCCCCACAAGTTCAACAAGAGCTTGGTACTCCAAGTAGCAAATGATCAGATGAGAATATGTGGAATACTCGCTGCGTGCTCCCTCTGGATAACCGACAGGGACTTGAGGATAGAGTGCCCGAAGCTCAGCAACCGCTGCGTTCACCTTGCTTGGATGGAGTGCAGTGAACCAATGCAGTTGTTCATGGATGAAAGTCGCCAACAAGCGAGAGCTATCGTTCCTATAACGGGTGCTTAAAGTGATGACCGGATGGCTATGGGGAATAGCTCCACGCTGGATGCGTATGTATTTGGTAAAGAGCCATTTGCGTAAATCGTATTGTTGTAGGAGCGCGAGCAGTTGCTCTCGGGTTTGTATCTCGTCCTCAGCGTTGTTAACCAATTCAACGATGAGATCCATGTGCTTGAGAAGTATACAGAGACCTTGACCGCTTGCAAAGTCCCTGCCCCTCTTCTAGCATAACAGCTTGATGCGACTCACAATATTAGCTATGATACATATGTCACAAATCGTATACAAAGGGCTGCCTTGATAGTTTTGAACTACAAAGCTTTACAAGATTATCGAGCAGGGCGGAAATCTTTAGGAACGCTGGCCAAAGACTTACAGATGCCCCTGAGTGCCGTCCTTGACCTCCTAGCTGAGTTGGGTATTGAAGCCCCACTGGACTACGAAGATTATCTGGAGAGCCTGGAGACCTTGCGCCAGCTTGAATGAATCTGATGGCTAGACCTTTGTATTTTGCTGCTTTGTATCGCGATTCTCACACCCGCGCGCGCTGCGGGGTTCTGAAAACCCCCCACGGCGATATTCATACCCCGTCGTTCGTCGCCGTGGGCACTCAAGCGACGGTGAAAGCCGTCGGCCCCGATGACCTCAAAAAGATCGGCATCCAGGTGCTCATTGCCAACACGTATCACTTGCACCTAAGACCAGGCGAAGACGTGATCGCCCAGCTCGGCGGCTTGCATAAGTTTATGGGTTGGGATGGCCCGATTATGACGGACTCGGGAGGCTTCCAGGCGTTCAGTTTAGGGGCTGCGATTGAGCACGGCGTAGGGAAGATCGCTTCGATCTTCCCCGATGAAATGGAAGTTGCCGAGCGCGGCGGACACCTGCGCAAAGCCCGCCAAGGACAGTCATTAGTCAAGATCACCGAGGAGGGGATCGAATTTCGCTCGCACTTGGACGGCTCGCCCCACAAATTCACCCCTGAAAATACTATCGAGATTCAGAAGAAGCTCGGCGCGGATATCATCTTCGTGCTCGACGAGTGCACCTCGCCACTGCACGATTATGAGTATACGAGACGTGCGATGGAGCGCACCCACCGCTGGGCGGTGCGGGCGCTGGCCAGGCTTCGCCTGGACCATTCATCTTGCCGCCCCCGGCGGCAAGGTGTACAGTCCAGACGAAGTCTGGCCAGGCGAAGCCTGGTCTTTGGCATCGTCCAGGGCGGCGCTTATCAAGATCTGCGCGAGCAGAGCGCTCGATTCATCTCAGCGTTGGACTTTGACGGCTTTGGCATCGGCGGCTCGGTGGGGCGCTCGAAAGAAGATCTCTATAAAGTACTCGACTGGACGATCCCGCTCCTGCCCGAAGAGAAGCCCAGGCACTTATTGGGCATCGGCGAGATCGAAGATATCTTTCACGCGGTCGCGCGTGGGATAGATCTCTTTGACTGTGTCGCGCCCACGCGCATGGCCCGCAACGGGGCCTTGTGGGTCAAAGATGCTAAAGACTTTCGCATCAACATCACCAACGCTGAGTATAGAACTGATCCGCGTCCTATTGCCCCAGACTGTGAGTGTTACACGTGCCAGAACTTCTCGCGAGCGTATCTGCATCACTTATTTATCGCCAAGGAGATCTTAGCGATGCGTCTGGCGACCATTCATAATCTGCATTTTCTCGAATCATTGATGAGAGAGATCCGCAAGGCCATCCAAGAACACGCTCTCACAGAACTCGCGCTGAGTTGGGGGGTCAGTTTGGGAAGCTCGTCCTAGTGAATGTAGTCACGTTCGGGTAGAATCATAATAAGCCATGCGACCGGAATACTTTATCTATGGGTTTGCTGCTGTAATTTTAGCTTTAGGGCTATGGAATCTTGCTCGCTACGACCAGGTGGGCATCGCTTCTTGGTATGGCGAGCCGTTTCACGGAAGACGCACCTCGAGTGGCGAAATTTATGATATGTACAAGCTCACGGCAGCGCACCTGACGCTGCCCTTCGGGACAATCGTGCTTGTCACGGACCTAGAGACGGGCAAGAGCGTCGTCGTCAAAATTAATGACTGCGGGCCGTACGTTGAGGGGCGCATTATTGATCTGTCATTCGCTGCTGCGGAGAAGCTCGGCATGGTGCGCAAGGGGCTCGCCCGCGTCGGCCTCAAAATCTTACGATATCCAGACCCGCTCCCGAAGAAGAAATGCTTACCCGACAAGTAGAGTCTTTTAGCGATGAGGAGATCTTCACGCTGTTGCACCCGCTGGTGCGGCGATGGTTCACCGAAAAATTCTCGGCATTCAGCCCGCCGCAGCGCTTCGCCATCCCCCATATTCACAACCGAAAGAGCTGTCTCATCTCCGCGCCAACGGGCTCAGGCAAGACGCTCGCAGCGTTCCTGGCGATCATCAACGAATTAGTTCAGCTTTCTGCTCAGGATGCCCTTCAAAATCAGATCTATTGTGTGTACGTCTCGCCATTGAAAGCGCTAGGCAACGATATCGAGCGCAACCTCCAAGAGCCCCTGCGCGAGATGGAAGCGCTCGCGGGACAGAAGCTTAATATTCGAGTCGAAGTCCGCACCGGTGACACCTCAGCCGAGAAGCGCCAACGGATGCTCAAAAAACCCCCGCATATTCTCATCACCACACCCGAATCGTTGGCCATCGCCCTCTCGGCTAAACAGTTCTCAAATCTCTTCAGCTACGTCCAGTGGGTGATCGTGGACGAAGTCCATTCATTGGCGGAGAACAAGCGCGGGGTGCATCTGTCGCTCTCGCTCGAGAGATTGCAAGGGCTCTCTGATTTTACGCGCATCGGGCTTTCGGCGACCGTCAGCCCGCTTGATGAAGTGGCGAAATTCTTGGTGGGACGGCGCTACGGGCAGGTGCTTGCGCCTCTGAGCGATGGAGGCGACCCCTGGCGCGATTGCGTCATCATTGACGCGCGCTTCGAGAAGAAGCTCGACTTGGAAGTCCTCAGCCCCGTGGACGACTTTGTGCATTGCTCGTTTGAAGAACTGAACGCTAATCTCTATGAGCTTCTCGACAGTCTGATCCGGCAGCACCGCGCGACGCTGATCTTCACAAACACCCGCGCGCTCACCGAAAGGGTCGTCCACACGCTCAAAGAAAAGTTCCCGCACTATGTCGAGGTGATCGGGGCGCATCACAGCTCGCTGAGCAAAGAGCTGCGCTTAGATATCGAGAGAAGACTGAAGAACGGCGAACTGAAGGTCGTGGTCTCCAGCACGAGCTTGGAGCTGGGCATTGATATTGGGTACATAGATTTAGTGATTCTGTTGGGCTCGCCCAAGAGCGTCACACGCGCCTTACAGAGAGTGGGGCGCTCCGGGCACAAGCTCCATGACACGATCAAGGGGCGCGTCGTCGTCACCGATCAAGATGACCTCGTCGAGTGCGCGGTGATGCTCCGCAGCGCCCTCCAGCACAAGTTAGAAAGACTGCACATCCCCAAGAACTGCCTCGATGTGCTCGCGCAGCAGATCTTCGGGATCGTGCTAGACGGCCCTATCTATGCCGACGATCTCTACGAGCTGGTCACGCGCAGCTACGACTTCGCTGAGCTTTCCCGCGAGCACTTCGACAAAGTTTTGGAGTATCTCGCTGGCGAGTACACAGATTTAGAAGATCGTCACGTCTACGCCAAGATCTATTATGACAGGGAGACGGGAGAGATTCGCGCGCGGGGGCGGCTTGCTCGGGTGCTCTACATGACCAACGTTGGCACGATTCCCGATGAGTCGTACATTATCGTGAAAGCCGGGAACAAGCGCATTGGTCAGATCGAAGAGGGTTTTCTAGAGATGTTGCGCAAGCACGACACGTTCGTGCTCGGCGGCGAGACGTATAGATTTAAATTCTCGCGAGGGATGACCATTCAAGTCGAGTCAGCCGACGAAGAGCGTGCTACCGTGCCTAGTTGGTTCTCGGAGATGCTCCCGCTGAGCTTCGAGCTCGCTCTTGATATTCAAGAGTTTCGCTCGGCTCTCTGTGAGCTCTTTGCGCGCGGGGCATCCCCCAGCGAGATCAAAGAGTATATTCGCTCAGAATTACAGCTCGATGCGCGCGGGGTGGAGTCGCTCTATCGCTATTTTGCTGAGCAGCACAGATACTCTCGTCTGCCCCATCGTCGCAAGCTCTTGATAGAGTTCTATCACGAGGGCCCAAAGACAATCGTGATCTTTCATGCGCTCTTTGGGCGCAGGGTGAACGACACGCTCAGCCGAGCGTTGGCGTATCTGATTGCGCGGCGCGAGGACAAAGACATCGAGATCGCCGTGACCGATCACGGGTTTTATTTAGCGTATGAGGGCTCTGTGCGGGTGATGGAAGCGTTTGATTTACTTAAGGAGCGCGATCTGCGGGAGGTGTTGCGCGATGCGCTGCGCGACACGGAGATCTTGCGAAGGAGATTTCGGCACTGCGCCACGCGCGCCCTGATGATTCTGAGAAGTTATAAAGGGCGGCGCAAGTCGGTGGGGCGCCAGCAGATGAAAGCGTATATTTTGCAGAGCGCCGTGGAGAGCATGGATGAGTACTTTCCGATTCTCACGGAGACTTACCGAGAAGTGATGGAGGACGCCATGGACATCGAGAATGCCCAGAGCATCATAGACGAGATTCGTTCGGGGCAGATCGAGCTAGAAGGCTTTGTGAGCCCATCTCCGTCGCCATTTGCGCTCCATATTGTGATGCACGCGCGGTCGGACATCATCAAAGTCGAAGACCGTCAGCAGTTCTTGCAGAGGATGTACGAGCGCCTCAAGGAGGAGCCATGAAGCTCGAAACGTTCAGCGCCTATCAGCGCGAGTCGAGAAAGACTTGGTCGCGCATCCACACCGATCATCCCATCGTCTACCCGACGCTCGGCTTAGCCAATGAAGCCGGCGAGGTCGCCGGGAAGATCAAAAAGATCTTTCGCGACAAGGGCGGACAAATCACCGAAGAAGACCGTCAAGCCCTCAAGCACGAGCTGGGCGATGTCTTATGGTATCTCACCCAGATCTGTACCGAGCTCGGGCTGACTTTGGAAGAAGTCGCTCAGGCGAATCTCGAAAAGCTCTTCTCGCGCCTGGAGCGCGGCCAGATCCACGGCGAAGGGGATCACCGCTAGGGGACTTTGCTGCTTATCCTTTCTTGCACTCTGGCTGAGCTTCTATCGAATCGCGCTCGATATGCAATCTCCGCCACACGGTGAGCACCTCACTCTGCCATAAGTCCCAGCAACCTTCCTTGATCACTTCGGGCATGCGGGCAACTCCTCCCGCCGCCCCTTGCAGATTGCCTCCAACCCCAGCTTCACATACGGCGCGTAGGTGCTCTCTGGGAATTGCTCTAAAAACTGCTGTAACTTCTGCACGGTCTCGTCAATGACTGGGAGGCGCCATGCTTCGGGGGTCAAGAAGGGCTTGAGCTGGTTGTCCACGATGAACTGCAGCGCTTCTTTGTCCTTGCCCTTGGGCTCGACAACTTTGACTTCCACGATGTTCGACTCTGATAAGATCTCCTTATCATATAAGGGGTACGATTGGCCTGAGATCTCCACGAAAGGGTACGAACGCAGGGTCATCTTGATTTGGTACTTGCCCGCCTGGGAGAAGGCGAAGTCTCCCTCTAATTTGCCAGTCATCATATCGAAGGAAGCTACGTGAAAGCCTATGAACTCCTCCTCCTTCCACTTCTCACCGGCCTCGAGGGTAAGGGATGTTACGGTGAAAAACTCTGGCTGGCCAACCAGAGATAGCATAGCCCTTGAGGTATAAGGCTGAAAGGTCTTTCCTCCATCGCTGGAGATAGTAGCACTTAGGGTATTAAGAACTCCAAAGCCGAATTGAGTTTGCAGCTTTAAGTCATTTTTAGTTTCATTGCGGACCCGCATTTGGATTTTCAAGGGCTCACCGACTAAGAGCTTGTCTTTCTCGGCCTTAAGGGTAAAAGAGAGTTGAGGCACAGGGGGTTGCACTGGCCCTCTAAGAGGAACGAGGGCCAGCAGGACTACTACCGCCAACAGCACCAACACCATCCATGCCTTCATGAGTGATCCCTCCTCTGATGGCCGTCATCAGGATTCATATTGGCTGGCTCTGTAGACATCCTTGAACTGGGAGGAGGCACCGCCTATCCTAAGGCGGTGACCCATGACATGATGAAGAACTCCTCCCAGCTGCTCCAGTTTACCCAGGCCTGTATGCGACTGGCAACTCAACGGGTGCCGCTCTACAGCTCGAAGTTTTCCAAGCGCACCTTCACTCAACCGCACCTGGTGGGGCTCTACTGCCTCAAGCTGGGCGTTACCTACCGCGAGCCCGTAAGCATGACACCCAGATCGCTCCCAGGCTAACTGAGAGGAACTTGGAGCGGTTCGAGACGCTGGTGGCCGACAAGGGCTATGATGACCAGAGCTACCGGAACCGGCTGCGCTCCAGGGGGAAGCGCCTCAAGCATCGGGAGTTCAAGCCCGCAGACATTGCCGCCAACGCCCGCATGGACGCCACCCTCTCCCACCGACGGAGCTTGGTGGAGACGGGGATCTCGGTGCTCAAGCGCACGTATGGAGATGCGGTGAGTAGCCGGGTGGGGTGG
>JAILZC010000128.1 GCA_023512665.1 Candidatus Bipolaricaulota bacterium
ACCCAGGAGCGCATCGCCCATACCCTCAAGACCGGCAACATTCGTGGCCAGAACGTGATCGTGGGGATCATTGACACAGGGATAGACTTCTGCCATAAGGACTTTCGCACGGGAGGCGGCTCGGAGCTGCAATCGCGCATCCTCTTCATCTGGGATCAAACGACCAACTCTGGTGTGGGCAGCCCACCTTCGGGGTACGGGTACGGGCGGGAGTGGACAAAATCCCAGATCGAAGCGGCTTTGCCGAGCTGCCCCTCAGTGACCACCATCACTCAAACTGATACCAGCGGGCACGGCACGCATGTCGCTGGGAGCAGCGCGGGAGACGGCTCAACGCTTGTTGGGAATACGTATAGGGGCATGGCTCCCGAAGCTGACATCATCGCCGTCAAGTGTTTTTCTGGGTGCACAGACGCCCGGATCATTGACGGGGCCAATTACATCTTCAGCCAAGCCGCCTTACTGGGCAAGCCTGCGGTGATCAACCTCAGCTTAGGGGGACACTGGGACCCCCACGACGGCACGGGGGCACTCGATCGGGCGCTGGATGTGCTGCTTGGCTCAGGGGGGCGGGCTATCGTCGCTGCAGCGGGGAATGAAGGCGACCTCACCATCCATGCGCAGGCAACGCTGAGCACTGGCGCTTCGGCGAACATAACTTTTCTCCAACCCACTGATCCCATATATCAGCTCTACGGCACGGATATCTTCGACCTCTGGTACCCTGGGGCGGCCAACTTCTGTGTGACGATCATCTCCCCACGGGGTTACACCGTTGGCCCCGTTTGTGCTGGAGCACAGAAACGTTGGTGGGCGGATAGCGATGCTAATACTCCCGACGGCGGTGTCTATGTGTGGAACTCTGTGACAGGGCCCTATTCATTCAATGGGGATCGTGAAGTTGTTTTCTGGGTTGATGGGCCTGGCTACGGAGCTGCCAACGACGCTCGGGCTGGCACGTGGACGATCCGTGTCACCGCCTCCAGTGGCAACGGGCGGATCGACGGCTGGGCGGTTTTTGGTGCCAATGAATTTGATCCTCCGTACGGCAACACAGACATGACCGTGGGCTCCCCCGGCACGGCAACGAAAATCTTGACGGTCGGGGCCTACACGACGAAGAACCAGTGGGCGGATAAGTGCGGTCGTTCCTGGCAGACGTTCGAAACACTTCAGGCGATTGCGTCGTTCAGCAGCAAGGGGCCAACCCGTGATGGCCGCACCAAGCCGGATATTACTGCCCCCGGCACGATGATCGCGTCGGTCCTCTCAAAGGACGTTACGGGGACCAGTTGCCCTGGGGGCTCGAATTCCCCGCTCGTTTTGACGAGCGACAATACGTATTGGATCCTGCAAGGGACGAGCATGGCCACACCGCACACGATTGGTGGGGTAGCTTTGCTCCTTCAGCAGAACCACAATCTCAACTGGAGTGATATAAAAAATATCGTGCAGTCGAACGCGCGGACGGACAGCTTTACCGGAGCGACTCCAAACAACACCTGGGGCGCAGGAAAGCTCCGAGTGACGATCCTGACCCCACCATGCACCAACACCGGCGCAGTCTTTCGCATCGAGCGCGATACGGGGAACGTCTGCAGCGACGGTTCTTTTAATACTGGCGGCGCCGACGTCGCCGAGTATATCTTGGCTTTGGAGCCCTTAGAGCCCGGAGACGTCGTCGAAGTAGACCCGCATAATCCCAAGCACTATCGCAAGGCCCGCGGGGCGTACAGCCCCTTGGTCGCCGGAGTGATCTCGAGTAATCCGGGGTTTGTGCTGGGGCTGAAGCACCTCTCCCTAGCCCTCTCCGTAAACGGAGAGGGAACGGGTGAGGTAGGACCAGGAGAGAGGCCCCTTTTGGCGCTCCTTGGTCGTGTGCCGGTCAAAGCGACGACGGAGAACGGCCCGATCCGACCGGGGGATCTTCTGACCAGTGCTTCTAAACGCGGCTACGCCATGCGCTGCGTTGACGTCACTCAATGTGAAGGGGCGATCATCGGGAAGGCCCTGGAGACGCTCGACGAGGGCGAAGGGGTTATCCTGATGCTCGTGATGCGCTAATAGTATGCAACGCTATGACGTGATCGTCGTGGGCGCCGGGCCGGCAGGCGCGACAGCAGCCTATAGCGCCGCTCGACACGGCGCCAAGGTGCTCTTATTAGAAGAACACACGAAGATCGGCCGCCCGATTCAGTGCACCGGGCTGCTAAGTCTTCGAGGCTGGCGGCTCGCCCGCGCTTCAGATTCGATCATCGTCAGGGAGATCACGGGCGTCCGCGTGCACTCCCCCGACGGCTCGGTCTACGAACTGGGCGGCGACCGCGTCCGCGCTTACGTCATTGACCGAGATAGATTCGATCAGTACCTGGTCGAGCGCGCTGCCGCGGCCGGCGTCGCCATCCAGACCGGCACGCGCGCCATCCAGCTGCGAGACTATAAGAACGGGGCTCGCACGCTCGTCACCCGGACTCCCGCAGGTGCCCAGCAATCTTTCAAAGCTTCTGTCATCATCGGGGCCGATGGGCCTCACAGCATCTTGGCTCAGCACGCGGGCTTGCCTCGCCCACAGAAGATGCTCTTGGGGCTCCAAGCGGTCATTGCGACCCCTCGCCTTGGACCTAACCCCAACCCCTACCTCACCCGTTCCCTCTCCGCTTGCGGAGAGGGGCAGGGAGAGGTGAAGGGGACGGGGGACTTCGTCGAGGTCTTCTTCGGGCGGCGCTGGGCCGCTAATTTCTTCGCCTGGTCTGTCCCCGCTGCCGACGGCACCGCGCGCGTGGGGCTTCTCACAGAAAAATTTCGCGAGGCCAAGCTGTGCTTTGAGCGTTTGTGCGCAGAATATCATAGCTCTGGGAGGATTCTCTCGTACCAGTCGGGGATGATCCCCATCGGCCCAGCACGACGCACCGTCGCCGACGGATTTCTAGTTGTTGGCGACGCTGCCGGCCAGGCCAAGCCCACCAGCGGCGGGGGAATCTATACGGGCATGCTCTGCGGCAAGATCGCCGGAGAGGTAGCCGCGCGCTGCGCTCTTACAGACAGAACCCGCGCACACTCCCTCAGAGAGTATGAGAAGCTGTGGCGGGCCAAGCTCGCCCGCGAGCTCTCGTTGGGAATGAGAGCCCATCAGATACTATCCCACTTGAGCGACGACCAGATCGCGCACGCCCTAAAGCTTTTAGCCCTTCCCCAACTGCGCAAGCTGATCGAGCGCTTCGGAGATATTGACTATCCGAGCAAGATCGCGCGGGAGCTTCTGAAGCGCCCTCGGCTGTGGAGCGCGGTCTGGCCCGTCGTTCCCGCTGGGCTGGCGCAGTACGTCAAGAGCGTTTGGGCAACGACGGCGAGAATGTGATATACTCATTTGACCCCTCCCCCGGCCCCTCCCCGGCACGGAGAGGGGAGACCTCACCCGTTCCCTCTCCGCAAGCGGAGAGGGGCAGGGTGAGATAGGGAAGGGAGCCAGGGGGTTAGGTCATCGAGAATGAGAGCTTCAAGACAAGGGGGACAGACTCTATGAACGAGATCTCTTCGTGGACGCTTCTGGAGCGCGAGCAGAAGGGCTTAGAGATTCTGCGCCAAGCGCTCGCAGAATTTGGGAGCGAGATGGCCGTGGCCTTCACCGGGGGAAAGGATTCTCTAGTGATTCTCGATCTGGTGCGGCGAGCGAGCAATGGGCGAATCTCCATCCCCGTCTTGCACATTGACACGACTGTAGACTTCCCCGAAGTTTACGAGTATCGTGATCGTTTGACGCGCGAGTGGGGCTTCCAGCTCGTCGTATATCAGAATAGAGAAGCCCTCGCCGAAGCCCCGCCCACCGACGATCCCCAATTCTGTCTCTTCTGCACCAAGCGCCTCAAGACCGAGGCCCTCAATCAAGCTATTCAGAAATACCGATGGCGCGCCCTGGTCACGGGCGTGCGCTGGGACGAGCATCAAGCTCGATCTCAAGAGACGTATTTTTCCCCACGGCCCGATCACGTGCGAGTGCACCCGATCTTACACTTCCGCGAGCGCGACGTCTGGGAGTATATTAAAAAATATCAGTTGCCCTACTGCTCGCTCTACGACAAGGGCTATCGCAGTCTAGGGTGTGTGCCGTGCACTAAGCCCGTCTCCGATCTCAGTGTGCCGGAGCGGGCTGGGCGCGGCACCGACAAAGAAGGACTGATGGAACGTCTGCGGGCGTTGGGATATTTTTGAATCACGGAAAGCACGGGATGAAGCCACGGAAGGCACGGAAAGCCTCAAAGCGCCCTGAGCGCTTTGGAAAAGGGAAGACCCCTTCCCGACCTAACCCCAACCCCTTCCCTAAAGGGAAGGGGCTCCCCTCCCTCTTTAGGGG
>JAILZC010000129.1 GCA_023512665.1 Candidatus Bipolaricaulota bacterium
CGCACATGAGCATGGCGCCCCGCGGCCCGCGCAAGGTCTTGTGCGTCGTCGTCGTCACGAAGTCTGCCCACGGCAGAGGTGACGGATGTACCCCCCCAGCGATCAGCCCGGCAATGTGCGCGATGTCTGCCATCAGATATGCTCCGACTTCGTCGGCGATCTCGCGAAATCTCTGAAAGTCAATAATCCGGGGGTAGGCGCTGGCCCCGCAGACGATCAGCTTGGGTCTGTGTTCCAGAGCGAGCCGGCGCACTTCCGAGTAATCAATCTGCTCGGTCTCGCGCGCGACCCCGTACGAGATAATTTTATAGAGCTTGCCGGAGACGCTCGCGGGATGGCCGTGGGAGAGATGGCCCCCGTGAGCTAACGACATACTCAAGATCGTATCTCCCGGCTGGAGCACCGCGAAGTAGACGGCCATGTTCGCTTGGGTGCCCGAATGGGGCTGGACGTTGACATGCTCGGCCCCAAAGAGTTTTTTGAGGCGCTCCCGCGCTAGGTCTTCTATCACGTCCATCCACTGGCAGCCGCCGTAGTAGCGTCTTCTCGGATATCCCTCGGCGTATTTGTTCGTCAAGACCGAGCCTTGGGCTTCGAGCACGGCGCGCGACGCGAAATTCTCCGACGCAATGAGTTCTATCGAGAAGCGTTGGCGCTCCAGCTCGCTCTGCAGGGCGCGATAGACTTCTGGATCAGTGCGGGCCAGCTCACTGTCACTCATAGGATCTCACTTTCAGTTTGCTCTAGGGCACGAATTTTCTCGACGCGGCGTTGGTGGCGCCCCCCCGCAAACGGCTCGTTCAACCAGACAGTCACGATCTCCGACGCCAACCCCGGGCCGATCACGCGGCCCCCAAAACAGAGAATATTGGCGTCGTTATCGCGGCGGCTCATCTTGGCCGAGTAGACGTCGCTGCACGCCGCCGCGCGAATGCCCTGCACTTTATTCGCCGCAATGGCCATGCCGATCCCAGTCCCACAGATCAGAATTCCCCGTTCGTATTCTCCCGACGCGACCGCCTGGGCGACCGCGACCGCGATGTCAGGATAGTCTACCGATTCTTCGGTAAAGACGCCAAAGTCGCGCACCCGGTGCTCGCGCAGCACATCTTTCAATAGGGCCTCTTTCAGTGCCAACCCGTTGTGATCGCACCCGATGGCGATTGTCATATTGTCTCAAGACCTCTCCCCCTCATCCCTTCTCCCCTCTCCCTCAAAGGGGAGAGGGGACGGGGGTGAGGGTGCGAAAGGGATGGAGTTAGGTCACCCGTGTGAAGACTGAGCGCACGATGTCTCCGTACATCTTGAAGCGCGAGACCAGCCCACGCGAGAGCCCGAATTTTTCCTCCTTCATCACGTGGGTCACGCCGTCCAGCTCGACAAACCCTTGCGTCCAGTTCTCTTTCAGGGCCAGCTTCGTCAGGGCGATCTCCACCCCAAAATCTAGCTTGTGCACCGTGCGGCGCAGCTTCTTCCATAACGATTTGCTCAAGACCCGCTGCCCCGACAGATACGGGGCTATCGTCTGGGCAAGATCAGTATTGAGCCGCCCGTTGCGAAAGATCCCGACCACCATATCTCGCTTCTCTTCGATATACGTTTGGATCATGCGCTCGACATGGTCTGGGCGCAAGCCCACCAAATCAGCGTCCAGAAAGAGCAGTGTCTCATACTGGGCAATCTGGACGCCACGGTCGAGCGCCACGGATTTCCCGCAATTGACGGGGAGAGAGACCACCCGCACGCCGAACGACCGCGCGACGGCGGCCGTCCCGTCGGTCGAGCCGTCGTCCACAACGATGACCTCGCCGACCGAGGGAGCTTGCCTAAGAGCCCAGAGCACAGCTCCGATCCGTTCGGCTTCGTGGTAGGCGGGGACGATGGCCGACACCCGCACCGAGCTGTGAGATACACTCATGGCTACACAAATTGTACGTATTGGCGCGGATGAAGTCAAATGCTTCCTGGGCTCGCTTGACCCCCAGACGACTTTCGGCTATGCTAGCGATCACTATGCTCAAGGGGACGAAGATCGCTATTATTGGGTTGGGCAAGATCGGCGGGGCCCTCGCCAGCAGCTTGGTGCGCAACAGGATCGTCTCCAAAGAGAACCTCCTCGGCACGACGGGCCATCGCGACAGCGCCCTCGAAGCCGCAAAACGCTACGGCATCAAAGCTGTGACCGACAACGTCCGCGCGGTCGCCGACGCGCAGATTGTGATTCTCGCCGTCAAGCCCCAGACGATGAAAAGAGTGCTCACCGAGATCAAAGAAGCCATCCGTGAGGACCAGCTCGTGATCACGCTTGCGGCGGCGCGCACCACGCGCTTTATCGAAGAGATGTTACAGAAAGCGATCCCCGTCGTGCGGGCCATGCCCAACACGCCGTGCTTAGTCAATGCCGGGATGACCGTGCTCTGCCCAGGACGCTACGCCACGAAAGAACACCTAGAAATAGCACGAGAGATCTTCGCGTCGGTTGGGCTTGTCGCGGTCATTGATAACGAAGAGCTGATGGACGCCGTGACGGCGCTGTCGGGGAGTGGCCCAGCGTATGCGTATATTATGATCGAGGCACTCGCCGAGGGCGGGGTGAAAGTCGGCCTGCCCCGTTCGCTCTCGACGATGCTCGCGGCTCAATCGCTCTTAGGAGCAGCGAAGATGGTCTTAGAGACCGGGGAGCATCCGGCCAAGCTCAAAGACGAAGTTACGACACCTGCGGGCGTGACCATTGACGGCATTATGGCTCTGGAAGACGGGGGGATTCGCGTGACGCTCATTAAAACCGTAGACCGAGCCACGGAGAAGTCCAAGGAGCTGTCGCAGTGACAGTGACGACATTCACACACAACGCATCCATGAGCTACCCGATGTGCGAGATGGCTTGATCAAGAGTTCCTTCGCGCTTATAATACTAATGACTCAGTTTGAGATTCTTGACGAGATTAAAAACGTCGAGACAATTGCAGCAGGTCGAGGGGTGTACATCCGGCGCTATCTTGAACGGGCTTATGGTAAGGGTCGGTGGCGGAAGATGAAAGGTATTGCCACTGTACGGCTAGCGGATGGTACTATCTGTAAAGCGGAAATACACTGGTATGAAGCACACGGCATAGGTCGAAAGGATTTCAAAATCAAGCGGGTGATCTCATGAGCCGTTTTGTGATCTGCATTGACAACAGCGGTAACCCAGCGAGCTTGATTGTAGGCAAGGTCTACTGCGTCGTGCCCGACGCCGAGGCAGAAGCGCATCGCATGGTACGCATCATTGATGAGGATAAGTCAGAACCTGAGGGGTATCTTTATCCCGCTTCTGCTTTTGTTCCTATCGAGTTGCCAGAAGAAGCCGAGCGGGCGCTGATGGCAACGGGTACCTGAGCAGGGCTCGCGAGCACCCTAGCGCCGCCCGCAGAATTCTTCGTAGTCTATCAGCGCAGTGATCGTCGGATGCTCCCCGCAGACGGCGCAGTCGGGGTTGCGCGTGAGCGCGATCTCGCTGAAGGAGAGGGCGCGCGCGTCCACTACGAGCAACCGCCCCCGCAGCGTCGGCTCGAGCCCAATGATGAGCTTGAGCGCCTCGTTGGCTTGAAGAAGCCCCACCAGCCCCGCCACTGTCGGCAAGACCCCCGCTTCAGCACAAGAAGCAATCGTCCCCGGCGGCGGAGGTTCTTCATAGAGACAGCGATAGCACGGCCCCCCAGGTGCGAACACGGTCACTTGCCCTTCAAACCCCACAACGCTCCCGTGCACGTTCGGCTTTTTGGCGAGCACGCACGCGTCGTTGACCAAGTAGCGCGTTGGGAAATTGTCCGAGCCGTCCACGATCACGTCGTAGTCTTTGAAAATTTCGAGGGCGTTGCGCGAGGTCAGGCGCTCCGCGTGAGCGATCAGCTCGACGTGGGGGTTGAGGGCTCTCAGCTTCTCATAGGCAGACTCGATCTTGGAGCGTCCCGGCGTGGTGTGCAGAATCTGCCTATGGAGATTGGAGAGCTCGACGGGATCGCTGTCTAGCAGCCCCAAGCGTCCCACACCGGCTGCGACAAGATAGAGCGCCGCCGGGCAACCAAGTCCTCCCAGCCCGACGACGAGCACGCGCGCGCGCTTGAGAGCGGCTTGTCCCCGCCCGCCGATCAAAAGAATCTGGCGCGAGTACCGTTCGAGCTCCGCCTCTGAGATCATGGGAAATCTCTGTATTGTACGGGTTTTGTGCCCATAGAGCAATCAGGGAGAACCTCACCCCCAGCCCCTCTCCGTTGACGAAGAGGGTCTGGGGGTGAGG
>JAILZC010000130.1 GCA_023512665.1 Candidatus Bipolaricaulota bacterium
AGCATGGTGTCAAGCCCATCATCGGCTGCGAGCTCTACGTTGCCCCACGGAGCCGCCACACCAAATCCAAAGAAGACGGAGCGAAATACTATCACTTGACGGTGCTCGCTCGAAACGAGACAGGCTATCGCAATTTGGTGAAACTCACGAGCTTAGGCTACGTCGAGGGATTTTATTACAAACCAAGAGTAGACAAAGAGTTACTGCGGCGCTACAGTCAGGGGCTGATCATTCTGTCGGGGTGTCGCAGCAGCGAGATCTGTCGGCTCTTAGGGCAAAATAAGTTCGAGAGTGCTCTCGAGGTCGCGCAAGAATTGCGGGCGACTGTTGGCCCGGAGAATTTTTATATCGAGCTTCAGAATCACGGCCAGCCCGAAGACGAGGCCAGAAACGAACAATTGGTCGAGATCGCCCGTCGGCTGGGCACGCCCATCGTTGCGACCAATGATGTGCACTATATCGCCCGCGAAGATCGCGAGGCCCACGACGTCTTGTTAAACATCCAGGGCGAAAAGACCCTCGCCGATGAAGATCGTCGCTCCTACGAGGGCGAAGAGTATTATTTTAAGAGTTTTGATGAGCTGGCCCCATTGTTTGCCCGCTGGCCGGAGGCGCTAGAAAATACGGTGCGCATTGCCGAGCAGTGCGACCTGAAATTCGACTTTTCCAAAGCCCATCTGCCGATGTTTGAGCTTCCCGCTGGCTATAGCGATATGAACGAATATCTGCGGGCGTTGACCTACGAGGGCGCGCAGGCGCGGTTCGGCGAGCTGACTCCAGAGATCAAGGACCGCCTGGAGTATGAGCTGCGCGTGATCGCCGACATGGGCTATTCCGGGTATTTTCTCATCGTGCAGGACTTCGTAAAATTTGCGAGGAGTCAGAGGATCCCGGTAGGGCCGGGGCGCGGCTCAGCCGCTGGCAGCTTGGTCTGTTACTGCTTGGGCATCACCGACGTAGACCCGCTCAAGTACGGGCTGATCTTTGAACGCTTCTTGAACCCCGCGCGCGTCAGCCTCCCCGATATTGACATTGATTTTTGCATGCGCCGCCGCGATGAGGTCATTCGGTATGTAGAGCAAAAGTACGGTCGGGAGCGGGTCGCCCAGATCGCGACCTTCGATAAGATGAAAGCCCGCAGCGTGGTCCGCGATGTCGCCCGCGTGCTGGGATTTTCGTATAGCGACGCCGATAAGATCGCCAAGCTCATCCCGTTTGGAGCGACGCTCGATGAGGCAGTAGAGGGCGTGAGCGAATTGCGTCGCCGGTATGAGACAGACCCTCAAGTCCAGAAGCTCTTAAACGTGGCGCGCAAGCTCGAAGGGCTGGCGCGCAATGCTGCGACTCATGCCGCCGGCGTCGTCATCACCCCTGGAGACGTGACGGACTTTGCCCCGCTCCTGCGCATCAGCGACGGCTCGGTGCGCACCCAGTATAACATGAAAGACCTAGAGACTATTGGGCTGCTCAAGATAGACTTCTTGGGGCTGCGCAACTTGACAGCAATTGACGATACACTCAAATCCGTCAAAAAGCTCACCGGCGAAGAGATTGATCTGAGCACAATCCCCCTCGACGATCCCGACGTCTACGCGATGCTCCAACGCGGGCGCACCACGGGGGTCTTTCAGCTCGAGGGCTCTGGGGTCACGGCCTTGCTCACGAGATTGGAGCCCACGGAGTTTCGCGATCTCATCGCGGTCTTGGCATTGTATCGCCCTGGCCCGCTGGAGAGCGGCATGGCCAATGATTATATTGAGCGCAAGCACGGACACCAGCCCGTGACCTACCCGCACCCGGAGCTCGAAGCGGTGCTCCAAGAGACCTATGGACTGCCGATCTATCAGGATCAGTTGCTGTTGATGGCGCGCACGCTCGCCGGATTTTCTTTGGCCGAAGCCGATCTCTTGCGCGTCGCCGTGGGCAAGAAGAAAAGAGATGTCATGGAGAAGATGCGCACGCGGTTCATCGAAGTGTGCGTGCAGAACGGGATCGCCCGCGCCAAAGCCGAAGAGCTCTTTGCGGATATTGAGAAATTCGCGCGCTACGGGTTCGTCAAGGCCCACTCGACAGCCTATGCGCTGATCTCCTACTGGACGGCCTATCTCAAAGCCAAATACCCGACGTGCTACTTGGCCGCCCTGCTGACGAGCGTCGCAGGGAATGCCGAAAAAATTGCCGAGTACATTCAAGAGAGTCGCGAGTTAGGGATCACGGTCATGCCTCCAGATATTAACGAGAGCGACGCAGATTTTACTCCCTTGCCGGGCAATCATATTCGCTTCGGGTTGGGGGCGATCAAGAACGTGGGGAGCGAGACAGTGCAAGAGATACTTGCGGCGCGAATAGAGGGTGGGCCGTTTCGGAGCTTCGCTGATTTTTGTCGTCGCGTCGCTACCTCGGCCCTCAATCGCGAGGTGCTAGAGAGTCTGATCAAATGCGGGGCGTTTGATCGCTTCGGCACGCGCAAGGGGTTATTAGCTCAAGTCGAGGCCGGGCTGGCCTTGGCCGCCCAAGCGCACCAAGAGCGCAAGAGCGGCCAAAAGTCGTTCTTCGCCCATGAAGAGCCCAAATTCTCCGTAAGTCGTCCTACTGATGGGCACGACGAGTTTGCGAAATCCGAGCTGTTGCGGTTTGAAAAAGAACTACTCGGGCTCTATGTGAGTGGGCATCCGTTGGAGCATCTGCGGGAGCGCCTGGCGCTGCTGTGCACGTGCGATCTGCAAGGGGTGCAAGACCAGCCCGACGGGAAAGAGCTTCAGCTGGGGGGACGGATTGATTCGCTGCGCGTGATCACCACGAACGCGGGGAAGCGCATGGCCTTTGTGCGCTTAGAAGACCTGTCCGGGCAAGCAGAGATAACGATCTTCCCTGAACCCTATGAGCAGGCCAAGCGCTTGTTAAAAGAAGATCAGATCATTTGGCTGCGCGGACGAGCTGAACGGCGCTCGGAGCGCTCCAACGGCGTCCAAGTGATCGCTGAGGAGCTCTTATCGCTGGAGGAGGCCGAGCGCACGGTGCAGCTCTATCTCAGCGTAGACCCTGAACAAGTCACGGAGTCGTTTGTGAAGAAACTAAAAGAGTCGTTGAGCGCATCGCCGGGGGCTTCGCCCGTCTATGTGCGCTTGCTGGGGGACGAGCCGATCACCGTGCGTCTGGGAATGGGCGTGGGTTTAACAAAAACCCTGCTGCAACAGCTGGAGACGCTCGTAGGCGATCCAGGGCGCATCCAGCGGGTCACGCGCAAGGGAGGGCGATAAGATTATGACAGCCCTGGTGCGCTTGGGGCGCTGGCTCCATCCGGGGATCGGGGTCAAGCGATGGCTGGCGCTGGTGATCGTGTCGCTCGGGCTTTTTATCTTGGGGTTGTTCGTGTTGCTGGGGCAGAATCTCGTGCGGGCTGTGTATAACATCGTCGCGCCGTCGGCGCTCTCGACGCTGTTATTGGCAATGAGCTTGATCGTGCTGGGTGCAGTGGGAGTGCTCTTTGGAGTACATCGGCTCAGCCGCTCGATTGTGCGGGCGATTGCAGCCCCTGCTGAAGGGCGCATGGGCGAGATTCTCTTTGAGAAAAGACTTCTGAGTCGTGGGCCACGAGTCGTAGCTGTTGGGGGCGGCACGGGGTTGTCGTCGCTGTTGCGCGGGCTGAAGCAGCTCACGGCCAACGTGACTGCCGTGGTCACGGTCATGGACGACGGGGGCAGCTCCGGGCGGCTCCGCCAAGAGCTTAATATCTTGCCTCCGGGGGATATTCGCAACTGTCTCATCGCTCTCGCTGAGGACGAGTCCCAGATCTCGCAGCTCTTCAATCATCGTTTTCACGGCGGGACGCTCCAAGGGCACTCGTTGGGGAACTTGGTCATCGCGGGCTTACAAGAGATGACCGGCAGCTTCGATCGAGCTATTGAGGAGATGAGCACGCTGCTCAACACGCGCGGGCAAGTCTTGCCTGCGACGCTCGAGCACGCTGAGCTGGTTGCAGAAATCGATGATGGCCGGATTATCCAGGGGGAGAGCTGCATCCCCAAGGCGGGCGGTCGGGTGCGCCATATAAAACTCTCCCGGCCCAATGTGCCTGCCTACCCCAAAGTCTTAGAAGAGATTCGCCAGGCCGATCTGATTATCTTAGGGCCGGGAAGCCTCTTTACGAGCGTCATCCCCAACTTGCTCGTCGCGGGAATCCGTGAGGCGATTGAACGCTCTCCGGCAAAAAAATTCTATATTATGAACTTGATGACCCAGCCTGGGGAGACCACGGGGTTC
>JAILZC010000131.1 GCA_023512665.1 Candidatus Bipolaricaulota bacterium
GGGCGCCTGCCCCTGCCCGAAGCCCAGCGCGCGGGAGAGAATAACATCCCCATCTATGCCCTGGGCCTCAGCGGGGCCGCCAATCGCGTCGCTCTCAGCCAAATTGCCCAGAAGTCCGGGGGTGCGTTCTTTGGAAATTATTCGACCCAAGTCTACGAAAGTATTCTGAAAAAGCTCGGTCGCCCTGCGGCCGCGCGCTTCGTGCGGCTCACCGTGACGCTCCCAGAACAGACTCTCTTTGAGGGCGCATTTGAGCCAGCTCAAGTGCGGCGCGGCGCCACCGGCGCGACCGTCCTCGAATGGACCCTCCCCGTCGTCGTCGCCGGCGAGACGAGAACCGTCTCATTTCAGATCGGCGCCCGCCAGAGTGGCACCATAACTCCTAAAGTCTCGATCGAGTACCGCGATCCTAAAAATAAGCTTCAGAAAGAGAGCATCTCCACCGTAACGCTCACGGTGAATAAAATCAATAAGCCCCCGGTCGCGGCCTTCCGCTTCGCCCCCGAAAGCCCCAAGATCAACGAGCGCGTCTGCTTCGACGCGCGAGAATCTCGCGACCCCGACGGCAAGATTATCAAATACGAATGGGACTTCGACGGCGACGGGACGTTCGATGAGTCCGTGACAGAGCCTCAGATCTGTCGCGTCTTTGAGGTTGTTGGCAGTTTTAACGTGACACTGCGCGTGACCGACGAAGACGGCGCCACCGCAGAGTTCACCAAGACCGTGACAATCAACGGTGTGGGACAGATACCGGCGGCCATCCCCAGAGCGCAGTTCACGTTCTCCCCGCCAGCGCCCAACGCCGGCGAGCCCGTGACCTTTGACGCTTCCGGGTCGCAGTCGGGCAACGGAGTAATCACCCAATACGAGTGGGACTGGGACGGCGACGGAATTTTTGACGAGACCGTGACGACTCCCATCGTCCAACACACGTTCAGCGATTCTGGGCCGCGCACTGTGAGACTGCGGGTGACCAATAGCCAAGGGCGCACCGCCGAGTTCTCTGCGATCGTGACGGTCATCGGGCGCGTCCCCTTGGGGTTTGATATAAACTCTCTCGCAACGACAGCACTGACGGGAGAGATCAGCCTTCCTGATTGGTTGAAGTACTACACGCACGACGGGCGGGTCACCGACGAAGAGCTCAAAGATGCGGCGACGCGCTTCGGCATTGGCGTCTATGTCCCTGGAACGCGCTATTTGCTCACTCAGCAAGATTTAGAGACGCTCAATCACTTAAATTACAGTTATAAAAATTTCTCACGCTATCGGGACATAACTGCGGCGCAAGCGGCAGGGTATCGGCCGTTGGGGTCGTTTGTGTCTGGGCTGGGGCAGATCTATCTGAACGAGAAGATTTTGAATGCTCCGCTGGCGCTGGCGACTCCTCCTATTCTGCTCTATGATAGCTCTCAGAAGCTAGTCGGGGTTCGCTATGTGGGGTTTAAGCCTGACGACGAGGGGCGGCTCTTTGGGTTCAGTGTGGAGAGTTGGCCCAGGGTCGGGGCGGCGTTTGTGCTGACAGTCTGGCTGGTGCCCAACCCCAACGGGCCGTTCGCCAGCAGCAATCCCAATGTGAGATAAGCTTTAGGGCTTGCATTGGCAAAGGCGCGAGATGGAGATCGTGATGGGTTGCCTGATGGTCATCGCAAAATATATTGGTATGTTCCGTTCCGCGAGAAGTTGATTCATCCAGAGCTTTATGAGCCTCCGGCAGAGTGGAACTGCTGCGGACTCACTGATGCTCATCGTGATATCTTCTTCACTCATCCCGATCCACTTCAGCCGTTCCGCAAAGAGTTGCTTCACCCCAAGCTTTACTAGCTCCCACTCTATCAGCTCGCGGCAGAGCGCAGCCGCTTCGGGTTCATCTAAGCTGATTGTGAGCTCGACGATCCTCCCCCTCCCAACCCAGAGCCTCGTAAGCTCTATAATAGTAATAGCTGTTAAAAGTCGCTTTACCTCCTTCAGAGCTTGCTCCTTCTCCGCAAGGCAATCGTTTGAATCGATCACAGAGAGATCTACGGATTCTGCTTGGCCTTTAGGGAGCTGCTCGCCCCAACTGGAGCTAGCAGCCACGAGAACGAAAACTATCACCACTAAGATCGCTCGAGCTTGCATCATGCTCACCTCCCTTACGGCTTCTCAAATTATACTAATGACTCAAAAGTCCAGTCAAGCATGCAGGTGTGGAGTGTGAGACCAAGGCTCTCACCAGACTTCGTCTGGACTGTTCGCCTTCGCCATGGCGAAGATGAACGTCAAGCGAAGCTTGTCCAGACGAGGTCTGGTCAATGAGGCAACGGTGGCTTAGGAATCTTCAAAAACCCCACACGGATCAGATAGAACAGCCCCAGCCCCACCAACGGAAACTCGATCGTCTTCAGCGCCAACGCAAACGCGATCGCGCTCTCTTGGGGCACGGCTATCGGGGTGCGCGTCACCAGCGAGATGAGTGGGAATAAACTGAAAATCCCCCAACTGCCTACCTCAAAGACCCCTGTGCCTCCAGGGGTGATCCAAAAGAACGCCCCCAAAAAGATAAAGAGCGTATAAATCATCGCCAGATGCGACACCGGAAAGAACGCCCGCAACGCAAAGAGAAAGAAGACCTGCGGCCGCATGAAGACCAAGAACGTCGCGCACAGATTGAAGATGAACGCCACCAGCGTCGCCCGCCCGTGCTCGCGAAACGCGATAAAGACGTCTTCTTCGACCTCACGGACCTTGCTCTCGGCAACTTCTAAAGCCCGCTTCCACGGCAGACGGTCCCTCAGCCATCCCAACACTCTCGTCCCCCACAGCCGATGCCCCGCTAGATTCATCAGTAACAGCGCCAAGAAGACCCCAAAGAGCACCATCCCCGTCACGATCGCCCCCGTGTCGTCCAAGGGCAAGAGCTTCGTCGCCAACGCATAGTAGACCCCCAGATAAATAAACGCTAACAGACAGAGCCCCTCTAAGAGCTTGGCGACCAAGATCGTGGCCACGATGCGCGTCGCGGGAGCCTTCTCCCCCTGCTGCTCCTGGGCTATCAAATAGATGCTTGCTGGTTCTCCTCCCAAATACATTGAAGGCGTTAGATACGTGATGGCAAACCCACAGACCCGCGCGCGCCAGGTAGCCCACCAACTGACATGCACCCCATAGGCCCTCAAGATGGTCCACCAGCTCAACGACCACAAGAGCATCGTTGCGAGCACAATCCCTGCCAGTGAGAAAAACCCCCACCATCCGAGCATAGTGATTTGGCTCACGACAATGCCCATGCCAGCCAAGAATCGCGCCCACAGCGACGAAGAAGAGTTCCAGCCCAAATAGATCAGAACCCCACAGAGAATCCCCACCCCCAGCACCACAGAAAACAGCACGAAGAGATGACGCCGCAGCATACTAGACGTACCCTAAGCCCTTCAGGCGCTCGCGGATCTCCTTCTCCCAACGGCCTGTAGGAGACTTTTCGAAGGGCTTGCGCATTGGGAGAGATTCCCCTTGGGTCTGGATGGAGAGCTCTTTAGGCAAGAGATCTTCAGGAAGACGACCGTCGAGTTCCTTGGGAATCGGGAGATTGAGCAGGGCCACGATAGTGGGGAAGAGATCGATGATCCGGAGCTTCTTCTTGAGGCCGGGCGGCACAGCCTTCCCCTTGGCGATGAAGATCCCTTCCATCCGATGCCAGCCTGAGCCCGCGTAGGTCGGCGTGATCACTCTGTTGGAGAGAAATTCTGTCGTGCCCACGGCCATGACCCCGTCTGGGGGGACGACGAGGATCTCCGGGGCGTGCTCCAGCGCCTCGCCCCAGTAGATCTCCTCCTTGCGATAAACCAGGCTTCGCCTGGCCAGACTTCGTCTGGACTGTTCGCCTTCGCCAGCCGAAGGCTGGCGAAGATGAACGTCAAGCGAAGCTTGTCCAGGCGGAGCCTGGTCAAAAATGCTCTTGATGCGAGTATACGCATACATCACGTAGTAGACGGGATTGTCCTTGGACTGCTGCCTCGCTACATCTAAGTCAAAGTTGACGTGGGAGTCCGCGCTGCGCATCAGCAGAAAATATCGCACGACGTTCACTGCCCAGACTTCGTCTGGACTGGACGCCGTGTCGCCTTCGGCGACACGATGAACACGCCCCGCGACTCGTCGATGCCCTGCTCGACGAGGTCGATGGTGCGGAAGGCCGCGAAGTACGCGAGCATCGAGTAGAACGCGCGGTCCCATCCCAGGATGAACCCCGCCACGCTGAAGATGACGAGGTTGATGG
>JAILZC010000132.1 GCA_023512665.1 Candidatus Bipolaricaulota bacterium
ATACTGGAGGGACCTCACCCCGCCTGCGGCACCCCTCTCCGTGAACGGAGAGGGGCCGGGGGCGAGGTATGTCAGACTAGTCTCGTTGCGGGCGACTGAGAAAGTGACGGGATTCAAACTTATGGAGGTGGCGCAGATGAAGCGCAATTACACAAAGTCGCGTGCGATGGCGATCGTCGTACTGACGGCGATCTTGGCTATGGGGCTGTACGCTCCGACGTCGGTTCCACAGCAAAACCCTGAGGAGATATTGATTGGTACGGTACTCTGTTTTGTGCCCGGAGCACCTGTTTACAGCCTGCAGGCCCTGCTCCAGGTTTACGGCATAACCCCAACACGAGTAATATCTTCCGAAGGTTCTGTTCGAGCATATCCGGATTTCCGTGTCGAAACGATTGCACTTGGTCAAGGCAGAATCGTCATCGAGGGTCTGGACGAGGCCAGAACTCCTGGGATCGTCGAGATCGCTGTTATGGTCGAGAACTGTCCCAACTTGCCGGCTCAGCCATCCCCACAGAACCCGCCGCCGCCCCATGCTAAGATGGTGTTGCTCTCGCCCGATCCCATCAATCTCTGCGTCGGCGAGACTCGGAGCGTCTACTTTGAGGTGCAGGTCTTTGCCGGAGGGCTCTTACATCGAGACCCGGCTCGCATCCTCGCGGTCAACGTCGACGTGCCTGGGATCATTGCCGTGGCAGTGGCCAATCCCGGCTGGGTGAGGGTGACAGGCTTGGCCCCTGGCAATGTAATCCTCGACGTCTCCGGGCAGTCGCAACCCTTAGGCACTTCTCAGCATATCCCAGAGGGCACACCGGCTGCCTTCGTCCTCAATCCCAAAGAGGGCGTAGAGTAGATCAAGAGCCCTGCGGACATCAAAGATATCACCGTCTACGCCGAAGGCTACCAACCGGCAACGGTGAAGACCTTCCAAGTGTTGAGCGTGGGGATTGGTCCCTTCGCTATTCGAGTGATCTTCTTGGGGACGGTTTGCCTAGAGCCGTTGTAATCCGATCTTCTGCTGATGATAACGAAGCAGAGAGAGAGGGCCGGAGCCACCGGCCCTCTCTGGTTTTGCTATTGCTAGGGCCTTGGGCTATACTTAGAGCACGATGAAAGTTAAAGCCTTCTCTCTAGCTCGTTACGTGGAAGAAGCCCTCAAAAAGGCTGAATACTCCCGTGATGAGAACGGCATCGTGATCGCTCGGGTGCCCAAGGCATCTGGTTTTTTCGCTCAAGGAGACAACTTTGAAGAGGCCCGCGAGAACCTCCGGGACGTCATTGAAGGCAACGTGCTTTTGGCCTTGCAATTGGGGTTAGAGGTCCCGCGTATTGAGGGGGTCGAGATAGAGGAGCGTCAAGTTGCCCGCATCGCCCGAAAGCATGACAAGACTCACGCCTCTTAAGCCCGGTGACGTGATACGCAAGCTGCGAAAGCTCGGCTTCGTCGGCCCTTTCCCCGGAGGCAAACATCCCCGCATGGTTCATCCTCAGACAGGGCAGATTATCCCGGTCCCTATGCACAAAGGCCGGGATGTCAGCGTGGGGCTCATCCGAGAGATCATTCAGGAATTGGGCATTTCACGGGAGGACTGGATCAAGCTCTAAACGGCCCGTCTCACTCAGAAGTTCTGCTTCAGAAGCGCATTTCCGTCACCGCACATCTATCGGACATCGGGGGTGTATACTGGAGGGACCTCACCCCGCCTGCGGCACCCCTCTCCGTGAACGGAGAGGGGCCGGGGGCGAGGTGTCAGCCAGGGCGGGCCTCTTCACTTCTGCCCGGAGCGAGACTATAATAGTCACCAATCAGAAGAATTCAGATTTTTCTTGGAGGGTCGCTATGACAAAGCGCATTGTGCGTATGCTCGGATGGTTGGGAGTCTGTCTCGCGCTCTTCATGAGCAGCAAAGGCGGCTATGGACAGGCTCTGGCCCGGCCCTACCCCGTTCTCGCCATCAATGCTTTCGGTACTTGTCCCGATGCTGTCGGAGATTTCTTTATGAAATCTACGGGCCGATCCCCAACGTTTGCGGTGCCTAAGAGCTGGGACATCTTGCGTGCGCAACTCCGCCGCGAGCGCGATCTCTTCGGGCAGGAGATTCTCAGCTTCGAGATAGAAACTTTGGACTCCATCCCCACGCAAATCTCCCACGCGCAAACGGTCTTCTTCTTTGCGCTCGATCTTGATCGCAAAAAAGAGACGGGGCAGTCAGAGCCTACATTCGATCTGGGGATGGACGTTTCAGTCGTGGCACAGTTCAATCGCGGCTTTGCCCCGCGGTACTTCGTCTTGGTCTGGCCCGTGGGCGGCATCACGCCGCTCACGCTCAACGCCACTGGGCAAATCCAAGGACGCTTCTTAAGAGTCGAGATCTCGCTCTCGGCGCTCGAGGCGCAGTATCGCTCGGTGCGCGGCAGCGCGCTGGCGCTTGACGATCCCGTGTGGGGTGTGTATATGGGCTACTGGGCTCAAAGCACGGGCGAAGACCCGGTCTTCGATGCCTTCCCCGAACGAGCGACGAAAGTGGCGCTCCCCCGCGCCGGGGCCGAGTTCGTAGACCAAGAGCTTTTAGTGCGCTTCAAAGAGGGCGTCACCCCTGAGCAAGCGCAAGCGATCATCGCGCAGCTGGGTACGAGAGTTAAGCGCTTCTTCGAGATTTTCAGTATCTATCATTTGGAGATCACAGACGGAACAGACGTTCCCACAAAGATCAGACAGTTCCAAGCGCGCCCCGAAGTAGACGTCGCCGAGATCAACGGGGTGTGGTGTCTCTCTGGCCCAAACGATCCTGGTTTTGCGATGCAATGGAATCTTTCGAATCAGGGGCAGAGCCACCCCGTCGCGCGCGGCACGGAGGCTCGCGGCCGCGCCGGTGCTGATATTGGGATCATGCGCGCCTGGGATCAAAATCGCACCGATAGCTCTGCGGTTTTGATCGGTGTCATTGACAGCGGGGCCGACCTGACACATGCTGATCTCTCAGCCAATCTGCGCTCGGAGCTGGGCGCTGATTTCATCCAAAACGACGCGACGCCCGAAGACAACGTCGGCCACGGAACGTTCGTCAGCAGTCTCATCGGCGCGGTCGGGAATAATAGAGCAGCCCTCTCCGGCGTCAGTTGGCAGGCCGCGCTCGTTCCCCTGAAGGCTGCCGACAAACTCTCGTTCTTTCAGAGAGTGCTGCGCCTGATTGGGGGCATCACGTGGGACAATTTTTTGCAGGCGATGGAGCGGGCTGTGAAGCTCAGGCTCGAAGGCCGCAATCTCAGGGTGATCAATTTTAGCGCGGGCGGGCCGTTAAAATCTGACTTGCTCGACGACGTGATTCGCTTTGCGGGCGAGAAAGGCATTCTCTTTGTGACCTCGGCGGGCAACGACGGGCGCAATTTAGAGACCAACCCCATCTACCCCTGCGCCTATAGCGAAGCCAATATGATCTGCGTGGCAGCTTCGACCAGTGAAGATAAATTAGCGAGTTTTTCCAACTTCAGCGCGAAAGTCGTTCACTTAGCGGCGCCCGGTGCGGACGTTGTGGGACTGATCCCCAGCGGGCTCAAGCCTGAAGCTGAGACGATCTTGGGTAGCGCCGACTCACGCGCCCTGCCCAATTTCGCTACTATCGCCGTCAGCAACGGGACGAGTTTTTCCGCGCCGCACGTGACGGGAGTAGCAGCCTTGCTCTTCGCCAACTGTCCGGCGACGGTCACAGTGACTGAGATCAAGAGAGCGATCTTAGACGCCGCCGAGCGCAAGCCGGAACTGGTGGGCAAAGTGCTCACAGAAGGTCGGCTGCGCTGGCCGGAGAAATTGCCTGCGGCTTGTCAGAAACCCTGAGTTTCGGGCGACTTGTTATAATGGAGCCGATGGAGCGCTTATTAGAAGAAATAGCTGCTCACGGCTGGTCGGCTCAAAGCCGCGAGGCTTTTGTGCAAGAGTACGACCGCCAGATCGGCGAGACGATTATGAATTTCTTGATCGAATACGGCTTATTGAAAGATCGCGGAGCCTTGCGTAGCTTGAAGAGCTATGTTGATAATAGACTCAAAGGTCGGCGGGCGGGCTCGGAACACCCGCTCTGGGAGATCGTGGAGGAAGTGTATATGCGCGTGTATAAAGAAATATTTCAGAAGAAGCTTGTAGGGAACTACGTGGGTGGCGTGCGGGCTGGCACAATAAAAGCCGATTTTGCGAGCTATTTGCGGGGGGCCGTGCGCCGGCGACTGCTTGATGTCTTGGGGGGGCGGAGAGCTGTCC
>JAILZC010000133.1 GCA_023512665.1 Candidatus Bipolaricaulota bacterium
CTGACGGCGTGGGGACGAATAGATAAGCTCTCTAGTTATGACGAGAGCCGCGTCAAGGGGTTCATTGACGAGTGGATCGGCAAGGGGCCGGAGCAGCTCCCCTGCCCTGTCGGTGAACAGAGCGGAGAAGGGCATAAGTAGCTGAAGATTTCGAAGATTATGAAGCGCTCGGAGCTGGAGTTGCGTTCGTTGGTCGAGCTGGTGGCGCACCTGCGCTCCGAGCGCGGCTGCCCCTGGGATCGTGCCCAGACCCATGACTCCCTCAAAAATCTATTAATCGAAGAGGCCTACGAGACCGTCGCGGCCATCGAGTCCCAAGACATGGCCGAGCTGAAAGATGAACTCGGCGATCTCTTGCTCCACGTGGCGTTCCACGTCCAGATCGCCCAAGAGCACAGCAGTTTTACGCTGCAAGACGTGCTGAACAGTATCTATGAAAAGATCGTGCGGCGGCACCCGCACGTCTTCGGCGCGGAGCCTACGCAAGAGATAGAGAAGATCAAAGGGCGGTGGGAGGAGATCAAGCGGCGTGAGGGCAAGGGTCTTTCGGCGACAGCCCTGCCCGCGCTGATCGAGGCACGCAAGCTCCAAGAGCGCGCCGCGCAATCGAACAGAGAGCTCTCTGTGCGGCCCTCACAGACGATCGCAGCATTGCTGAGCGAGCCCAGTGAGGAACGACTGGGAGAACTGCTCTTTGAGATCGTCGCTCGCGCGCGCGAGTTGCAGCTCGACCCGGAATTGGCGCTCAAGCGCGCGAACGCGCAGTTCGCCAAAAAGATCGAAAATATTTTGAACCATGCTCGACCTGAGTGACCTGCCCCCACCAGCACCAGAAGCCTATATCGTCTATGTCGAACTGCGCGAGCAGGACGTGCACTTCTTCGACAGCGCCCTCAAAGCTTTTAATAATATGGTCAATCCCCGACGCGACGTGAAGCTCATCAACGGGAAGCTCTATTATAAAAATTACGTTGCTCCGGATTCTTGGCCCGACGTCCAGAGCATCTTTGAGACCCTGCGACAGTACATCCCCATCGGAGATATCGTGCTAGAGCCGTGAAGCCCTTGCGTGCCCTCCGCCCCGACGAAATTGCCCCTTCGATCTGCGAGATTGATTATGAGCGCCTGTGGCGCACGGGGTATCGGGCGCTGATCTTCGATATAGATAACACGCTGGGGGAGTGGGGCTGTCGCGCTCTGTCGGAACCAACGGAGATTCTCTTGCGCGAGCTAGCTGCTCGGGGATTCTCTCTGGGATTTCTCAGCAACGATGGCGGGCAAGACCGCCCTCGCTTGAAAGAGCAGCTTCGCGCTTGGCCGGTGCTCTGGCGTGCCGCCAAGCCCCGCACCCGTCACTATAAAAATATGCTTGAACTCCTCAAGACCACAGAGACGGAGACGGTCATGATCGGGGATCAGCTCTTTACGGACATCTGGGGAGCGAAGCGAGCCGGGCTGTATGCGATCTTCGTAGCCCCTGTCAGCCCCAAGACAGATTCGGTCTGGGCGAAGCTGCGCCGCCCCCTCGAACGAGTGGTGTTGCGATTACTCACCGGAAAAGATGCGCGCTACGATGATCCCGATGAGCGTGAGCACGAAGATCGTAAGAGCGCCCCACCACACTGAGCGCAGGATCAGCTCTGGCGCTGCGGCAACAACCTCCCTGTTGGGCAGATAGAGCGCAAGAAAGAGCGTGATCGCGCCCACAAGAGTAATGGAGAGTGCGAGCCGGAGGCCCTCTTGCACTCCTTGGACCAGAAGCCCCGCGCTCAACCCGGCGAGAACTATGAGCATATACGCGAACAGAGCGGGCACGAGAGAGAATTTCAGAAGCTCGCTTGACTGCAGGGCGGCGCTGGCCCCTGCAGCTATCCCCGCAACAAGAGCCAGCACGAGCCATCGGAGAAACTTCATTGGTTTTGGAGCGCGAACACACCCACGACCGGGATGATCTTGCTCTCCCTCCCTTGCGGCAACTGAAACACCACCCGAGCAGATCCGACAAAGAGCAACGTTGTCTCCGAGGCGAGACGCTGCAATTTTTCGAAGTTTGTCCCCTCGATCAACGCTTCTGCTGGGATTTGGGTAACGGACGCCAACGCGATCTGGGTCTCGCCGGTGGTGTAGTATCCCAAATGCGTGCGCTCATCGGCACTGCGCACGCGCCAATCCAACAGTTCGAGCGACGCCGGGGTCTTGGGGTTGGGGATCGTCACGGTGACGACCCAGCGGAGACGGGCTTGCTGGGGAGCGATCTGCTCGAAATCCGTGAGTTGGACGGAAAACTGAATCCCTTGAAGCGTCTCGAGGAACTCCACGTAGCGGCGCTCGGCCCAGGCGAGCAAGACTAACGAGACGACAAGCACGAGCACGAGCAGGCCGACAGGAGCGAGCCGTCGCCGATCAAATCTCATAGCACGCGACGAGATGTCCGTTGCCCTTGTCCTCCAAGGGGGGATGGTCTTCGCGAGCGCAGCGGTCGGTGGCGATGGGGCAGCGGTCGTAGAAGCGACAGCGCGGTGCGGGGTCTATGGGCTTGCTCACGCCGCCCTTGATCTCAATAGGCTGGCGCTCCACTGCCGGGTCGGGGATGGGCACCGCTGAGATCAGCGCGCGGGTGTAGGGATGGAGCGGGTTTTGGATGACCTCTTCAGTGGGCCCCAGCTCGACGATCTTCCCCAGATACATCACGGCGATGCGATCGCACATATACCGAGCGACGGCTAAATCGTGTGTAATATAGAGGTAACTGATCCCAAACTCTTCACGAAGATCGAGCATCAGGTTCATGACGCCGGTGCGGATGGAGACGTCGAGCATCGAAGTCGGCTCATCGGCGACGATGAAGCTGGGGTTTAAGATCATCGCTCGGGCGATGGCCACGCGCTGGCGCTGCCCGCCGGAGAGCTCATGGGGATAGCGAAAGAGAAAGCTCTCTGGGGGGGTCAAGCCCACCAAGCTCAACAGCTCGGCGACGCGCTCCTCGCGCTCGTAGACGTTGCCAACGCCGTGAATGCCTAACGGTTCAGCGACGATATCGAAGATCGTCATGCGCGGGTTGAGCGACTCATAGGGGTCTTGGAAGATCATCTGGGCATTGCGACGGAACTCTTTGAGCGCTCGGCCCTCCAACGTCGCGATGTCCACAAATTGTTCCCCCTGGGAGTCCGTCTCGGGTTTGGGGGCGACTCGCAGATAGATATGCCCTGATGTTGGGTCTATCAGCCGCACGAGCAACGAGCCCGTGGTCGTCTTGCCGCACCCGGACTCGCCGATCAGCCCGAAGATCTCTCCGCGATTGATCTCAAAGCTCACGTCGTCCACCGCGTGGATGAAGCTGCGGGCCCGCGCAAACACCCCCGTCCGGACCGGGAAGAGCTTGCGCAGGTGCTCCACGCGCACCAACGTCTCTGTCTGCGTCTGTGTCTGTATTGCCACGGTGATCACCTAATATTATAAGCTTAATCAACCTAACGGATTCCAGCAAGCCGCATATTGACTCGGTTTATGCTCTCGGAATTCGGGGACTTCTCGCTCACAGATCTCGGTCGCGAAGGGGCAGCGGGGATGGAACCGGCAGCCGGACGGGGGCTTCAGCAAGTCCGGGGGTTCTCCGGGCAGAGCAGCAAGCTTCACTTTTTCGCCCTTGATAGACGGAAAGGCCGACATGAGGGCCTTGGTGTACGGATGGACGGGGTTCTTAAAGATCGCTTCTGCAGGCCCGAACTCCACTAAGCCCCCGGCGTACATCACCCCGACTCTATCGGCGACCTCGGCGATGACCGCGATGTCGTGCGAGATGTAGATCATGCTCATATTGAGCTTCTTCTGGATCTGGCGCATCTCGCGCAAGATTTTATCTTGGACGATCACATCGAGGGCGGTCGTCGGCTCATCGGCGATGATCATATCGGGGTCGCACGCCAGGGCCATAGCGATCACGGCGCGCTGTTTCATGCCTCCGGAGTACTCATGGGGGTAGCGATCCATCAATTGACGATCCAGCCCGACCAGCTGAAAGAGCTGCGCGACGCGCTCCCGTGCCTCTGGGACAGAGATGGGCATATGGGTCTGTATCGCCTCGATGATCTGATCGCCGACTTTGTAGACGGGATTGAGGGAGTTCATGGCCGCTTGGAAGATCATCGAGATGCCCTTCCACCGGATGGGGCGCATCTCCTCGTCGCTGAGCGCCGTGAGGTCAACCCCGAGGCGGGCGACCTCGTCACGGCGTACACTCAGCTGTTGCG
>JAILZC010000134.1 GCA_023512665.1 Candidatus Bipolaricaulota bacterium
TTTGGGGGTGGTGGGCTGGGTTTTGTGTTTAAGAGACAGCCCCCAGCCCCTCTCCCCTCCGAGGGAGAGGGGAGACAGGGGTGAGGGGCCTTGCCTTCTAGAATACACTGAACAGAGAGGCTGGTCAACACCCTCTGTCCCCAGAAGATGGTCACGGACGCGCACCCTTGGCATACTGATCTATGTACTTGTCCTCGACGCGGCGCAGCTCCGCGCGCGGGATCTCGCTCAGCAGGTCCCACGCCAGCCCTAAACTCTCCAGAATAGTGCGTGGCTGCTCCCCTTGGTTGAGAAACTCGCCCTCGAAGCGCTCCACAAAGCGCAAGATGCTCTTCTCCGTCTCGCCCAAGCCCGCCATACCAATGATCGCCGTCAGCTTCTCTAGTTCTTTACCCTGGGCGTAGAGCGCGTAGAGCTGGTCTTGAACCTGGCGATGGTCCTCTCTGGTCTTGCCCTTGCCGATCCCCAAGTTCATCAAGCGCGAGAGGCTAGGCAAGGGATTGATCGGAGGATAGATCCCCTTCCGGTCGAGGTCGCGGCTCAAGATGATCTGCCCTTCGGTGATATAGCCTGTCAGGTCAATGACCGGATGGGTGATGTCATCGTTGGGCATGGTGACGATGGGCAGTTGCGTGACCGACCCCGTCTGGCCCTTGATGATCCCGGCGCGCTCGTAGTTCATCGCTAAGTCTGTGTAGAGATAGCCCGGATAGCCACGGCGTCCCGGAATCTCCTCGCGAGCCGAGCTGATCTCCCGAAGAGCATTGGCATAGTTGAGCATATCGGTCAAGATCACCAAGACATCTTTGCCCTTGTCGAACGCGAAGTATTCCGCCGTGGTCAGGGCCAGTCTGGGCGTGAGGATGCGCTCGATCGTGGGGTCATCGGCCAAGTTGAGAAAGAGCACGGAGTTGGCGAGGGCTCCCGAATCTTGGAATTCTTTGTAAAAATAATTATATTCGCGCGACGTGATCCCCATGCCGGCGAAGACCACGATCAGCTCTCCTTGGGACTGGCGGATCACCTGGCGGGCGATCTGGACGGCGACGCGATTGGCGGGCAGCCCCGCGCCGGTGAAGATCGGCAGCTTTTGTCCCTTCACCAGCGTGTTCATCAGGTCTATCGCAGAGATGCCGGTCTCGATGTACTCGAAGGGCTGTTGGCGGCAGACGGGGTTGAGTGGACTTCCCGTAATAGGGCGCTCGACTTCGGGAAGGATTTCGCCCAGGCCGTCGCGGGGGTTGCCGGAGCCGTCCAAGACCCTTCCGAGCATATCTTCCGAAAGCCCTACTTTGACGACGTCGCCGCTGAAGAAGACGGCGGTGCCCTTCTTGTCCAGGCCGTCGCTGCCCTCGAAGACCTGCACGACGATGGCGCGTTCTCCGACTTCGAGGACCTGGCCGGATTTTTTGTGCCCCGTGCTGTCCACGAGTGTGACGCGCTCGCCGTAGCGCACCTCGGGGACACTCTGTAAGAAGACCAAGGGGCCTTTAATATCCGTGATATTGCGATGGGCCTTTGCGTACAGTGCGGTGGTCATGCGATCAACTCCTTTGGAATCGGAAGCTCCTTAGAGTGGGAAAGCCCTTTGAAGTCTTGGTAATCTATCCTGACACGCAGATTTTCAGCAAGCTCTGGAACGATCGTCTCACAGTGAAGACTGTAACCCTTGTTGGGGGCTAGAGGTACGGCTTGGCTTAGAGCGATATCGGAAAAATCGCCATGTCGCTTTATATCCGCTAAGATCGCGACGGTATGTATGGTGAGTAAGTATTTTCCTGCATTTTCTACTATGAGGGTAAAACTGATCTTCTTTTTGCCCTTTTTAGATATTTTCGTAGCAAGGTCTTTCACAGTACATGCCAATTGTGGAGCGGTTTCCGTCTCGTAAGCTTCCTTCATAATGCGCGCCATCTCTCGAGTAGAGTAGGCATACCACCACGTGATGATGGCCAGCCCCAAGAGCACCAGCAAGTTCAGCCAGCTTGGCAAGTTTTCGTACATAAGAGGGGCACTGTAGCCAGTGGGTTAAGCGCCTGAGCTTGGTTTTAATAGCTCTTGCTCCACAAATTCTCGGCCCGCTGGAGTGAGCCTTGCTGAAACTGCACCTACAGCTTGAGAAGATAGCTTAATGAATCCCTTCCAGTCAAGCCATTCAGCTTCTCTATAGATATCCTCCCACGAAGGACTATCATCAGTTGATTCTGAAAAATCTGCGCGCCCCCACAACATTGTAGCAGTAGGACTCTTCATATAGACATCATAGAGCACCTTCAAGATCCATCTTCGCACCTCTTCAGGCGTCCATTCTTTCGGCATAGAGTCTTGCACCCCTTTCTACAAAGTTAGTATTAGTATAGCCAGAACTCGCGGGCATAGCAATTAGAGAATGGTTTCAAGAAGCCACGATTTTCAGCTCTTTCTGGCTCAACTCCTCAATGAGCTTGGGGAAGAACGCTTCGATCTGGTCGTTGGGGATATAGCGCATCTTGCTCAGCTGCTCCCAGCCGGGGAATTTTAAAATCCCTTCGTAGGGGATCGTGCCGAGTGCTCTCCGGCACGCCTCGTAGAAGACCAAGATCGCCTTCATCATATAGTACTGTTTCTTGAGAGGACAGAAGGCGTCTACTTCGTGAAACGCGTTCTGGCGTAAAAAATCATCGCGGATCGTCCGCGCTATATCTAAGAGCAGCTTATCCGGCTCGCTCAGGGATTCTTTGCCCACGAGCTGGACGATCTTCTTCAGCTCGTCTTCTTTCTGCAAAATTTCTAAGAGCTCGCGACGCATCTGGAGAAAATCCGTCCCGACGTTGTGGGTGTACCACTCCTGTAGGGCGTCCAGATAGAGCGAGTAACTGGTCAGCCAATTGATCGCGGGGAAGTGTCGGCTGTAGGCAAGCCGCGCATCGAGCCCCCAGAACGCCCCGGCGATCCTGAGAGAGTTCTGTGTCACGGGCTCGGAGAAATCTCCCCCCGGCGGCGAGACCGCACCGATCACCGTGACCGAGCCTTCGCGCCTGTCACTCCCCAAACAGATCACGCGCCCGGCCCGCTCGTAGAACTCAGCGATGCGGCTCGCCAGATAGGGCGGATAGCCCTCCTCGCCAGGCATCTCCTCCAAGCGCCCAGAGATCTCGCGCAGGGCTTCGGCCCACCGCGAGGTCGAGTCGGCCATCAGCGCCACATCATAGCCCATGTCGCGATAGTATTCAGCAATCGTAATCCCCGTATAGATACTCGTCTCGCGCGCGGCTACGGGCATGTTGCTCGTATTAGCGATCAGCACCGTGCGGTTCATGAGGGGCTGGCCGGTGCGTGGGTCCTCCAGATGGGGAAATTCGGTCAAGACTTCGGTCATCTCGTTGCCGCGCTCTCCGCAGCCGATGTAGACGACAATATCAGCGTCAGACCATTTAGCTAACGCTTGCTGTGTCACGGTCTTACCCGACCCAAACGGCCCCGGCACGATCGCGCTGCCCCCTTTCGTCACGGGGAAGAAGACGTCAAAGATTCTCTGCCCTGTGACGAGGGGAACCCCAGCAGCGACCTTCTGCACGATGGGCCTTGGCCTTCGGATGGGCCACAATTGTTTCATAAACAGTTTCTGCCCCGTGTCTAGCTCAGCGACTGGCTCGTCTACGGTGTAGTCGCCCTCTTTGATTTTGAGAATTTTGCCCGCACCGCCTTCGGGGACTAACACTCTATGCTGGATCGCTCTGGTCTCTTGCACCCAGCCGATGACATCGCCGTGGGCGACCGGCGTGCCGGCCTTCACCGTGGGCACGAAGTGCCACTTTCTTGTTCTACTGAGCGGGTCTCCTGTAGCACCTCGGGCGATGAAGTTCCCCGTCTGGTCACGGATGATCTCTAACGGGCGCTGGATGCCATCGTAGATCATCCCTAACAGTCCTGGCCCAAGCTCAGCGAGAAAGGGCTTCCCGTCGCTCTTGACGGGCTCGCCGACTTTCAAGCCGTCGGTCTCTTCGTAGACTTGGATCGAGACTTGGTCGCCCTGGACTTCGATCACTTCTCCAACAAGCCCCAGCTCGCCCACGCGTACTAAATCTCGAATCTTGATGCCCTCCATGCCGCGCGCGTTGACCACCGGCCCGGAGATGCGCGCGATCTTCCCAATAATCATAGCTCACTCTCCTTCAATGTAAATCTTCTGTCCCAAGAACCGTCGCGTCGAGCTGATTTATACCGACAAGTGATGCGGATCGCTCTTGTGTCTCTGGCCGCGGCGGCGC
>JAILZC010000135.1 GCA_023512665.1 Candidatus Bipolaricaulota bacterium
CATCTCATCTCCGAAGAAGCCCAAAGAGCAATGGAACGCGACGATTTTCCCGCTTTTATCGAGGCGCGAAAATTGGCCTTTCAAAAGGAAATCACTCGCAGAGTCAAAGGTGACCTGTGATCTCGGCTTTGAGTACTTCGCGGTCCTAAAGACGTTCCCTCGATATGCCTAGGAAGTTAGGTTCCTCATGCACCGCTCAGCGTGCCCTACAGCCCCAGCTTCTTGGCTAAGCGGTTCTTGTCAAACCCTACGATGAAGTCCCCGTCAATCTCGATGACCGGGACGCTCGCCCGCCCCGTCCGACTCACGATCTCCACCATCTTCTTCTGATCGCGCGAGATGTCGTACTCCGTGAAACCGATCCCCAGCTCCCGCAGGAATTGCTTGGCTACCCCACAATACTGGCACGTCGGCGTAGTATAAATAATAACGTGCATCATCCGACACCCCTATCCCGGAAAGTTTGTCGGTGGTCACCGACCACCGGCTGGTAAGTCTACACGCTCGACCGGGGGGTTGTCAAAAAAATTTCTCGCAGTTGCAAAACTTTCGAATTTGTTGTATTATTTCAGCAAATCTTATGATGGTACTCGGCATCGAAACGAGCCACGAGCAAGGCAGCATCGGCCTCTCCCAAGACGGACAGTTAGTGGGCGAGGTGCTCTTCTCGGTCGGCCCCGGCGAACGACTCCTGCCCGCCCTCGAAAGCCTGCTCGCCCTTCATCACATAGAGCAACAGCAGCTCGAGCTGATCTCGGTCGCGCTTGGGCCGGGATCGTTCACGAGCTTACGCATCGGGATGGCCGTGGGCAAGGGCCTGGCCCAGGCACTTTGCATTCCCATCGTCGGCATTGCGAGCATGGCTGCCTATGCCGAGAGGGTCTCGTTTCTCTCGAAAAAAATCTGCGTCGTGCTGCCGGATCGGCGCGACTTGATCTATTACGCGCTCTACGAGCGCAATCGCCCGATCACAGCTGAGATGTCGAGCACTCTCGGCTCGTTGCACGAGCAGTTGGAGCAGATGCCCGATCTTGAGCTCTGCATTGGGCCGGGGGCCGAGCGCCATCGCGCGGAGTTGGAGCGCGTCGTCGCGGTTGCTCCGGCGGCGCTCAATCGGCCCTCCGGCGCGGTGATCGCCCAGCTGGGTGCTCTCACATACAGCCAATCTCAGCACGATGAGCTGTGGACGTTAGAGCCGCTCTATGTGCAGAAACTTATAGCAGAAAGCGTTATCTAGACAACAGAAAGGAGCTTTATGAAAGTACTGGTCTGCGTGAAGCGCGTCCCGGACACCGGCGGCGGGTTTAAGCTGACCCCCGACGGGATGCGCGTGGACACGACGAACGTGGGGTTCGCTGTGAGCCCGCACGAGGAGTGCGCCGTCGAAGAAGCTATCAGAATCATCGAGAAGCACGGGGGCAGCTCCACCGTGCTCACCCTGGGCCCGCCAGCGGCAGGGGAGCAGCTTCGCGAGGCCATCGCCAAGGGGATCACCGGCGCGATCTTAGTAGAAGCTGAAGACTACGAGTCATGGGACCCCGCCGCGACCGCCCAGGCGATCGCCGAGACCGTCAAGCCCCTGGGATTCGATCTCCTGCTCTTTGGGAACGAATCTGCCGATACGTGCAATTATCAAGTGGGGGTTCGTGTCGCGCATCTGTTGGAGCTGCCCTGCGTGACGGGCATCAAAGCGTTAGAGATTCAGAACGGCAAAGCGATAGCCAAGCGCGAGACCAAAGACGGCTGGGAGGTCTACGAAGTCACTCTCCCTGCGGTCTTCACCGTGAAAGAGGGCATCAACACGCCGAGACACCCTAGCTTGCGCGGGATCATGAGCGCCAAAAAAGTCCCCATCGAGCAGAAGAGGGTGACAAAGCCCGCGCCCCAGCTGGTGCGCAAGGCCCTGAAGAAGCCGCAAGAGGGACGACAATTAGAGATCTTGGGGCAAGGGCCGGAGGCCGTGCCCAAGATCGTTGAAAAACTTCGGGAACTGGGGGCGATCTAGGTATGATCTTAGCAATTCTCGAGACAGCCAAGCAAGCCATCTCCGAGGCTTCGTGGGAGACGATCACCGCTGCATGCGATCTCGCCCAGAAGACCAATGACTCCGTGACGGCCCTCTTGATCGGGAGAGAGGTGCGGGCGCTTGCGCCGACGCTCTCTGGCGTCAGCACCGTGCTCGTCGCTGAAGATCCGCAGTTAGACAGCTACATCCCCGAGGCGTTCGCCAAGATCGTCTCGGAGGTCATAAAACAGAAATCCCCTCAGATTGTGCTGGCTCCCGGCACCGAGACGGGGAACGACCTGATGGCGCGCGTCGCCGCGCGGCTCGGTCTGGGGCTGGCGACCAACTGCACGGAGTTTCACCTCACCCGTTCCGGAGAGGGGCAGGGCGAGGTAAGGGTCACGCGCTCCAACTGGGGCGGGAGTCTCTTAGAAGAAGTCGAGATTCTGAGCAAGCCGATCTTGCTGACGCTCCAACCCCATGCGATCCCCGCTCACGCTGCCGCCGGCCCTGAACCGGCTATAGAAGCCCTCTCTCCGACGCTGACCGCGAAAGAATTTCGCGTGCGCGTGAAAGAGCTCCTTCGCAGCGAGAAGAAGGGCATCTCGCTCACCGAGGCGAAGATCGTGATCGGGGGTGGGCGGGGCCTGGGGAGCGCCGAGGCGTTCAAGATGCTCGAAGAGCTTGCGAGCCTGCTCGGCAACGCTGCCGTCGGTGCGACCCGTGTCGCAACCAATAACAACTGGCGCCCGCACTCCGATCAGATCGGCCAGACGGGAGCTCAGATCGCGCCCGATCTCTATATTGCCTGTGGGATCTCCGGGGCGATCCAACACATGGTCGGCTGCAAGAATTCTAAGAAAATCTTGGCGATCAACAAAGACGCCGAAGCCCCGATCTTCCAGCGGGCCGACTACGGCGTGATCGGCGATCTCCATCAGATCGTCCCCGCGCTGATCGCGGAGCTCAAGAGAGTAAAGGGGGCTTGAACCAAAAATTCACCTTCTTTGTATTGACAAGGCCGGGCCGGTCATTTATTATAGAGCTGTGCTGCGATGCAGCACTCTACAGCACCATAAAAGTATAGGGAGGTTTCTGTCTATGCGACTGGGGGCAGTCGTAGTAGGGATTGTTCTTCTCGCGGGGATGGGGGTTCAGGGGCAGCCGGGGTTGCCTGATCTCGCCGTAAAGTCAGCGCGGGTATTCCCCGGCGATCTCGAGGAGGGGCAGCCGGCGCTCGTGCGCGCCGTCATCATCAACCAAGGGCAAGGGGATGCCGCGGGGGGATTCGATGTCGTCCTGGAGCTCAACGGAGCTGAGCTGGCGACGCGCTCGTTCTTCGAGCTCAAGAAGGGCAAATCTGCCGAGATCCAAATCCCGTGGAAGGCCCTGGTGGGCTCTCATACCCTGACGGTCTCTGTAGACGCACCCTTCAGCAGGATTCGGGAGTCCAACGAATCGAATAATAAATTCTCTCTGCAGTTTAGGGTCTTGCCCGTCGCAGGGGTGCGCTCGTTCAGCCTCGATACAGTGAAGCTCTTCGGGCGAGTCCTCAGCGAGACCGGAAAGGCCCTGCATTTCAAGCTCACGGATAACGTCTTCACGTCGTTAGATAATGCCGTGAGCGCCATCACTGAGGCCGTCGCGGCGTTGCGCGATGTCTCGGTAGAGTTCGAGCTGATGCGGGGGATCGTCGTGCCCCCGGCGTTCGCGGCTGAAGCGTTCTACCGCGCCGCAGAAGCTTTGGTCGCTCTCTACGGGGGTATGGCGGACTCTTTGGAACGCATCGCGGTCATGCTGGGCATCGGGAATTTTGATGCTGTGTTAGAAAACGCCTATCTGTTGCGGGCCAAGCTCGTGGAGCTCTCTCAGAAGAGCCTCGGGGATGCGAGCTTCGCTCCGATGCAGTCGGCTCTTGTTCAGTTTGATAAAGTGATCGCGCTGGCCAAGGAGCTGCGCGACCTGCTCAAGGGGGCTCAGGGGCGCTCCCAATACCAAGTCGCTGTCGAGCTTTTCAACGCGTTCATGGCGTTTGGGGATGAGCTGGGCCGCTGCGCGCGAGCGATCATGCAGACGGCGGAGTCGCGAGCAGCGCGCTTCTCCAACGGGGGTGAAGCTGCCAATGGCGCCTACAACACCAAGCACCCTCTGGTCACCGAGTGGAGCGGAGTTCTATTTATGCGACTGGAGCTCTATGATCTGAGAAGTGGGGTGCTCGTCTTCCGCAGTGAAGAGA
>JAILZC010000136.1 GCA_023512665.1 Candidatus Bipolaricaulota bacterium
GCGCCGGTAGCCGGTAAGCTGGATCAGCGCGTCGAGGAGCTGTCCTTTTGGAGTACTTTTTTGATGAGGCAATTCGGCAGTTTGACAAATCCCCCCGCACGCGGTATAGTGTAGATTTGTCCGATTCTAAAAGCACTTCTACGGACTTCGTGCGGGAAGGAGTTTTCTGAGAATGCAGCTATACAAAGTCGCTAAAGAGCTCAATACAACCGTCAGCGAGCTTGTGGAACGCCTCGCAACGCGGGGCATCAAGAAACGCAAACACAGCTTCGAGAACCTCACCGAGGAGGAGTACAAACTCGTCAAAGAGCTGTTCACATCGCCAACTGTCCCGCAACTCAAGCCGACCCCCACTCCGACGCCCGCGCGCGAGCCAGAGCTCAAGCCGACCCAGATCGCTCACCCCGAACCCGCTCCCAAGAAGATCGAAGCCCCAACACCAAAGCCCGCACCCCCCACGGCCATGCCAGCCCCCAAGCCACAACCAACCCCAGCCACGGTGCTCACGCCTCCCGCTCCTAAGGTCCCCCGCCCACCGGTCGTGACGATCCTGGGGCACGTGGACCACGGCAAGACCACGCTGTTGGACTATATTCGCAAGACGCGCGTGGCCGCCGGCGAGGCCGGAGGAATCACCCAGTCCATCGGGGCGTATCAAGCCGAATATAAGAAGAAGAAGATCACGTTCATTGACACGCCGGGGCACAAAGCGTTCGCCAACATGCGGGCACGGGGCGCTTCTGTCACAGATATTGCTGTGCTCGTCGTCGCTGCGGACGACGGCGTCATGGAGCAGACCCGCGAGGCCATCAGCCATGCCCGCGCCGCCAAAGTCCCGATCCTCGTCGCTATCAATAAGATAGACAAGCCCACAGCGAGCGTGCAGCGCGTGAAAGAGCAGCTGGCTCGTGAAGGGCTGACCCCCGAAGATTGGGGCGGCGATGTAATCACCGTGCCCATCTCGGCGCTCACCGGCCAGGGGGTGGACGATCTCTTAGAGATGATTCTGTTAGTTGCAGAACTGCAAGAGCTGAAGGCCGATCCCCAGGCTCTGCCCAGCGGGGTGGTGATCGAGAGCTCTCTCGATGCCACGCGGGGCCCTCTGGCGACGGTGATCGTCAAAGAGGGGACGCTACGCGAGCGTGATGTGATGCTCTGCTACACGGCCTACGGGCGCATTCGGGCGCTGCTGGACGACCGGGGACGGCGGGTCAGTGAGGCCGGCCCCGGCTCGGCTGTCCAGGTCTTGGGATTGTCGGACGTCCCCGGAGCCGGGGAACGCTTCGAAGTCTTACACGACCTGATGGAAGCAAAGCGCATCGCCGAAGCCCGGCTCGAAGAGCTGCGTCGCAAACGCTTAGAAAAGTCGCGCCGCAGCATCGAAGATATTTTGAGGGCTCAAGAGCTGGCCCAGAGACGGGTCTTACAGATCGTCCTGAAAGCCGACAGCGCCGGAGGTCTAGAGGCCGTGAGGAACGAGCTGAAGGGCTTAAAAGTCGAGCCGGTGCAGCTCGAATTCTTACATGAGGGCATCGGCAACATCAACGAGAGCGACGTCCTGCTCGCCTCGACGGCCAAGGACGCCGCGATCATCGGCTTCCGCACCTCGGTGGACGACAAGGCCGCCAGGCTCGCCGACCAAGAGGGCGTGCCCATTCGTATCTATGATATTATCTATCAGTTGACCGACGATGTGAAGAAAGCTTTACAAGGGCTGGTGGCCCCTCAAATCCGCGAGACGAAGATCGGCGAGGCCGAGGTGCGCAACGTCTTCAAGATCCCCAACGTCGGCGCGATTGCCGGCTGCTATGTGCGCGACGGGCACGTCCTGCGGGAGGCGCGGGTGCGCGTCAAGCGCAATAATACAGTGATCTTCGATGGGGCGCTGGCCAGCCTCAAACACTTCACCGAGGACGTCAAAAAGCTCGAGAAGGGGAAGGAGTGCGGCATCAAGATCGCCGGGTTTGAGAAGATCCAAGTCGGCGATATCTTAGAGTTCTACACACGCGAGGTCGTGCCGCGCATCTAGTAGGGGCATATCGCGATATGCCGGGGTGGTCGTATGAAGATCGGGGTTGTGCGCCTGACGCTGCGCCTGCATGAGCCGTCCTCCCTCAAAGAGAAACGCCACATTCTCCAGAGCCTCATCGCTCAGCTGCGCCGCAGATTTAACGTCTCGATCGCCGAGATTGACCGACTCGACGACTGGAAGTCTGCTGTCTTAGGGGCCGCGATCGTCTGCAACGACGGGCGGGTCAACAACGCCCTGTTGGGGAAGTTGGTCGAGGCCATCGGGCACTACAAAGAGATCACCGTCGAGGACTACGAGATCGAGATCATTTGAGACCTCTCCCCCAGCCCCTCCCCGGCACGGGGAGGGGAGACCTCACCCGTTCCCTCTCCGTAAACGGAGAGGGAACGGGTGAGGTTGCCCTCTCCGCAAGCGGAGAGGGAACGGGTGAGGTAGGGGAGCACAAGGGTGAGGGGGGGAGGTCAGGAAAAGGGGTAAGAGGCTACGGAATAGAGCTCGCCGGCAAGACCCTGGGAGTGATCGGCTACGGGCGCATCGGGCGCTTAGTAGCGCACTTGGCGCTGGCGTTCGGCATGAGAGTCTTCGCGTATGATGTCGTCACTCCCCAGGGGGTCGAGCCGGGGGTGCGGTTGACTTCCCTGGAGGCGCTCGTGGGCGACTCGGATTTTGTCAGCATCCACGTACCCTTGACCCCCCAGACGCGGGGCTTCGTGAGCGCGGAGCTTTTAGAGAGATTTAAGATGGGAAGCTTTCTGGTGAACACAGCCCGGGCCGAGCTTGTGGACGAGGGCGCCGTGGTGAGGGCTTTGGAGTCGGGGCGGCTGCGCGGCTACGCTGCCGATCTCTTCTCTGAGCGATCCCCCTTGATCGGCCATCCCAAGGTGCTCCTGACCCCGCATATTGGGGCTTCCACAGAAGAAGCCCAGCGCCGCGCCGGCTTCGAGATCGTCGAAAAAGTCTGGGGGGCGTTGAATCTTCCCTCTAAAAGTGCTAGAATGAGTGCGTAGTCAGTAAGGAGGATGCAGGTTGAACTTTCCCAGTGATGACGAGCAACAGAGACGGAACCGCAATTTCCGCAATATCGCGCTGGTGATCGTTGTGCTGATCTTCTCGGTCATCCTGTTGCAATCGTTTTTAGGGACCTCCGACTCTGCGGAGAAGCAGATTCAGTACTCCGAATTTCTGCAGTTGGTGCAGGCCGGCCAAGTCACGACGGTGACTATTACTACGAAAGGGCCACCTGGAGCGATTATTGTGGGGCGGGTGCTCCCGCCCAGTGCCTTGGCGGACAACCCACAGCTGGCCGAACTCGATGCCCAGATACAGCGCCAGCAGCAGCGCCTGGCCAAAGTCCAAAACTTGTTCAGGTACCTCACCCTAGCCCTCTCCGTAAACGGAGAGGGAACGGGTGAGGTGGGAACGGGTGAGGTTGCCCTCTCCGCAAGCGGAGAGGGTCTGGGTGAGGTCAGAGGGCTGCGGCGCCAGCTGGTGGGCTTGACTATACGAGCGAGCGATCTTGAGCGTTCTCTCAATGCTCTCACCCAAGCCCGCAAACAGAAGGCCGACGAGATCAGCGCCCTGGTGCAGAAGCTCTTAGGGACGGCGGAGCGCTTCCGCACCGAAGCCGCCATCAGAGACTCGCTCTTGGAAGAATTGGAACAGCACAAGGTCGTCTATGGCTTTGAAAACTCTGGGGACTCGTCATGGGTCTTCTCCGTCTTGCTCTCGCTGCTCCCGTTCTTCATTATATTATTACTGTGGTACGGGATGATGCGGCGGATGCAAGGGGAGGGCTCCAGCGCCCTCAACTTCGGGCGCAGCCAAGCCAAATTAGTCACGAAAGAGTACTCCCGCGTCACGTTCGACGACGTCGCCGGCATTGACGAGGTCAAAGAAGAGGTCCAAGAGATCGTAGATTATCTCAAAGACCCCCAGAAGTTCACGCGCATCGGGGCTCAGATTCCCAAGGGGGTGCTCTTAGTCGGCCCGCCGGGGACGGGCAAGACGCTCTTAGCCCGTGCGATCGCTGGGGAAGCTGATGTACCATTCTTCTCGATCTCTGGGTCAGACTTTGTGGAGATGTTCGTCGGTGTGGGGGCGGCGCGCGTGCGCGACCTGTTTGAGCTGGCCAAGAAGAACGCCCCCTGCATCCTCTTTATCGACGAGCTCGACGCCGTGGGGCGCATGCGCGGGGCGGGCTATG
>JAILZC010000137.1 GCA_023512665.1 Candidatus Bipolaricaulota bacterium
ACTCCCCCCAGCTTGTGCGATCATCAATCCCAAGCAGCCGGGGTGCTCCTATCCCAACAAAGACTTAGCCGCCGTCGGCGTCGTCTTTCAGTTAGTCCGCGCCCTCTATGAGCACCGTGGACTACCCACAGAGGCGTGTGAAGAGTTTTTGGATTTAGCTATGCTCGGCACGGTAGGGGATTTGGTGCCGCTGGTGCGCAAGGGATGCGCTGAAAATCAGCGTCTCGTTGCGCAGGGGTTGCGCCGTGTCGCGCAGGGGAAGGCGTCGTTAGGGCTGCGCGTCTTACTAGAAAAGCTCTCGCTCGATCCCCAACGGCTCTCCACAGGGGAAGTGGGGTATATCATTGTGCCCAAGCTGAACGCCGCGAACCGCGTCGGCGATCCCCGCGATGCGTTCATGCTCTTGGTGACTGCTCTGCCCGAGAAAGCCGAGCAGCTCGCGGCCAAGCTGCTCGCCTATAATCAAGACCGCCAGATCGCCCAAGACGACTTGCTCTACCAAGCCGAAGAGCAGCTCCACAGTCAGCCTAACTGGCAGAACGAAAAACTGATCTTTCTCGCAGGGCAGTATTGGAATCCGGGGCTGATCGGGCTGGTCGCGTCAGACTTAGCTGAAAAATACTATCGTCCGACGGTGCTGCTTGCCGTGGGCGACGAGTTCAGTCGCGCCTCGTGTCGCAGCATTCCGGGGTTTGACATCATGGAAGCCCTCGAGAGACACAGCGAGCTCTTCGAGCGCTATGGGGGGCACTCGATGGCCGCGGGCTTCTCCATTCGCACCGAGAGGCTTCCCATTCTGAAGGAGCGTCTGTGCGCCTACGCTCGCGAGGTGCTGCGCGATCTGGAGGACCCCCTGCACGACTTAGAGACCGAGCTTGCCCCTGAAGAGATCACCCTAGAGACATACTCAGACCTGATGCGGCTAGCGCCGTTTGGCATGGGGCATCCCACGCCAAGATTTCTGTTGCGCGCGGCGCAGATTATCGAGCTGCGCACGGTGGGCAACGGGAGCCGGCATCTCAAACTCAGAATAGCCGCGGGGGGCAAGGAGTTTTCCGCGATCGGGTTTTCTCTGGGGGAGTTTGCCTACGAAGTCGAGCGCGCGGGCACGGTGGGATTGGCGTTCAAGCTCGGCTGCGACACGTGGACGGGGCGCCCACAAGTCCAGCTTGAGATCGAAGATATCTTGGAGCCCTGAAGATCACTCTGCGAATATCTGGGCGAGTTTTGCGAGAGATATCTGCCCCAGAAAGACCGGGATCGCGCTCACGCGACCCAGTCTCTTTGGTTCCTGCAAGACCCGATAGAACCATTCCAGCCCCAGGCGTTGCCAGCGTAGGGGAGCCCGCGTCAGCCGCCCCGCCCACACGTCGAAGCATCCGCCAACCCCGATGAGCACCGACGCTTTGAGCTTTGGGCGATTCTCGAGCATCCAGAGCTCCTGGCGCGGCACGCCTAAGCCAACGAGCACCACATCGGGCTGCGCTTGATGAATGAGGCCGAGAACGTGCTCGCTCTCCCCAAAATACCCGTGATGTGTCCCGACGATTTGAAGAGTTGGGTATCTCTCAGTGAGCTTGCGGGCGGCTTGGTCGGCTACCCCCGGCGCTGCCCCCAGCAGAAAGACGCGGAGGGGTGCACGTCGGCTCGCGAAGAGTTTTTCTACGAGATCAATCCCGGAGACGCGCTCTGGCACGGGCGCTCCGAGCAGCCGCCCCGCCCACACGATCCCCATGCCGTCGGGGGTGACCAAGTCCGCGCGCTCGTAGACCGCTCGCAGTCGTGGGTCGCGCTGGGCCCGCAGGATAGCCGTCGTGTCCGGCGTGCAGACCAGGGCTGGCACTCCCTCACTCCTTCCCTCTCTGTTTACAGAGAGGTGGGATTCAATTTTCTGCACAGCTCCATCGAGCGTCACGCAGTCAATGGGCGTCCCAAAGAGCACGAACTTTTTTGCCGTCACCGCTGTCTGTGGCAGACGCACGAGCGCCCAAGCGAGAAGCCCCGCGCCCATAGCCGTCGCTCCTCCCACCCAAGCCAGAGCGCCTAGCTCCAGGCGGGTCGCCAAGAACGCAAGAACACTCACATAGGCCGAGCACAGATAGAGCAGCGAGAGCATCCACGGGCGCTCCCTCCAGAGATGGAGCCTATGGCTGTAGACGATCGAGAGCGTTCCCGTGAACGGCAGCCCTAACGCGATCACCGGGGCAAGCAATGCTACAGATGCCGTCGCCTTCACCAGCCCGACGATGGCTGCGAGAGCCAATCCATAGCCGACGGCGCGGCTCCATCGTTCTGTGGGCACCCTAGACGCGCGCAGCCCCAACACGAGCACCAGCAGAGCGAGTAAGATCAGCACGCCTAGCAGTTGTCCCTGCCACAGGCTGATGAGCACCAGGGCGCTTCCCGAGATGACCAAGACTTTGGTCAAGAGCTTGCCCGAAGGATCGAGCTGGCCCAGCACGGCGACCCCTTGGCTGATGGCAATGATCCAGCCAAGCGTGATCAGCCAGCTCCACTGAGTGAGATAGAAAAAGCCCCCCTCAGGGTTGGTAATGAATTCAATGCGATAGCCCGCGCTATACGCGAGCAACGCCGCCAAGAGCAAGCCCACAAGCTGGAGCCACCAGCGCCGCGCGAGCGTCGCTGTGCCCGTCACGAGGGCAGCTCCCGCTGCGGCTCCCCACAGCTTTGGGTCGAACAAAACGAACAAAAAAAGAGAGAGGGGGATAACAGCGATGAGATGAAGCACCCCTCTCTGGCGCACGAGTTTGGTCGTCATCTCTGTTGGCGGAATCTCCTCCCTTACGCTCCCTGGGAGTCTAAAAAAAATTTTTCACGGGCGGAAGGACTGCCGGAAGCCTTAGTGAGTGATCTTTGTCTCGTGGAGGAGTGACGGCGACCTAACCTCCCGGCCCGGAGCGGGAGGGGGCAGGGGAGAGGTCCTATTAGATCGGCTCGATGACGACGCGACGCTCCTCCCCCTGGCCCTCACTGTAGGTGCGCACGCGGGGAAGAGTGCTCAACGCTTCGTGAACGGCTTTGCGCTCGTAAGGCTCCATTGGGTCGAGCACAATCTTCTTGTGCTCACGCAGGGCCTCTTCGGCGAGCTGGAGGGCCAGCGCACGCAGCTCGGCCTTGCGCCGCTCCCGATAGCCGTCCGCGTCCAGCTGCACGCTCACGTCCGTGCCCAGGGTTCTTTTCACGTAAATCTCGACTAGATGGGCTAAGGAGTGCAACGCCCGTTGGTTCTGCCCCACAAAGACTTGAGCGCCTTGGAGGTCAATCAACAGCCCCTCTTCGCCCTCGGTGACGCGCAGGAGCGCCGTCTCGCCAGCGATCCGAAAGAGCTCCTGCAAAAAAGTCTCAATGGTGTGGAGAATCTTTTGGTCCATCGTGAGCCGCCTCGACGGCCGGGGCTTCTTCGGGGAGTTGGGATGTAGCAGGCTTGGGGCGACGACGCAGCTCCCACATCACCACCAGCTGCTGCCCCACTTGGACGAGCGTCGAGACGAAGTAGTGCAGCCATAACCCCGCCGAGAGGTCTTTGAGCAGAAAGCCGAAGACGACGGGGAAGAGCCAGGTCATCGCTTGGCTCTGTCCCCCGGCAGTGGGCACGGGCGTGAGCTTCCCTTGCACGATCTGGGCTAACACGGTGAGCGCCACGATAATATAGAGCGAGTCGTGCTGGCTGAGATCGCTCATCCACAAGAAACCTGGGCTGAGATGGATCGCCTCGGCACTGTAGAGCACCACCCGCCAGAGCAAGATAAAAATCGGGATCTGGAGCAGCGCCGGCAGGCACCCCCCCATCGGGTTGACCCCTTCTTTGCGAAAGAGTTCCATCTGTTTTTTGGTGAGTTCCTCGCGGTTCTCGCGGGCGCGGCGCTTCAGCTCGTCCTCGGACATCTTGGGGTACATCGCCCGCAGTTGGGTCAGCGACGGGTAGCGCGCTTGGAGTTTTTCTAATTTGGGCTGGATTTCTTTCATCTTGGCCATCGAGTGGAACTGCGCGCGCGTCAGCGGGTACATCAGCAGCCGAATGATCAGAGTGAAGAGGATGAGTGCCCATCCGTAGTTGCCCGTGTATGCATAAAGCAGATTGAGAAACTTCGTCACTCCGGCGAGGGCTTGGCTCCACAGGCCGTGATCGCTGATTTGCTGTAATCCCGCTTGTTCGAGAAAGACCAGATTGAGCCGTCCGGCGTAGAGCGTGAAGCGATACGTCC
>JAILZC010000014.1 GCA_023512665.1 Candidatus Bipolaricaulota bacterium
GTCCAAAGCCGTGATCACCGGAGATATTACCCAGATTGACTTGCAGCGCGGAAAATCCGGATTGAAGGAAGTTCAAACGATCTTGAAAAACATAGAGGGCATCGCGTTTGTCTATTTAGATAAGCGCGACGTCGTTCGTCATCCGTTGGTAAAGAAGATCATCGAAGCGTATGAGAAGAGCGAAGGCAAGAGTTAATCCTTCCGAGCCCTCCCTGCCATTCCGTCTCTCACCGGGGATTGAAGCGATCGGGTTCTTGTGGGCGGCCTTGACGGCCTTGGGAGCGTTCCGTCTGACACCGGCGGCGGGGGTGCAGGTGATCCCGTGGGTGCAGATCGCAGCCCAAGCGGTGCTCTTGGCGCTCGCGTGCCTCGCCGTAGGCATCTATGCCCATCGCGCGCAAGTTCTGCCCCGACTTGTGGGGTTCACGGGGAGCGCGATCTTTTTCACTGTGCTCCTGGCCCAGATCGTCCACCCCTGGGTGCCCTATCTGGCCCCGGCTCCGTTGGCCGCAGCATTGGTGACGCTCTTTGTGGGCTTGCCTATGGGGATCGCCACGAATCTGCTTGTGGCTTTTGTGATAGAGCTTTTAGGGCCGCCGCTGGCGGGGCTGATCGCCTTTGCCGGGGGATTAGTAGCAATCTTCTGTGTGACTCGGCTCAGCAAGCTCTCGGACTTGGCTTTAGGGGGCTTTGAGATCGCCCTGGTCAACGCGCTGGTCTACGGGAGCGGCACGGCGATCTGGGGGGGCTTTCGCCCCGACTCGCTCTTGTGGACGACGCTGAGCGGCCCGCTGACGGCCCTTTTAATTATGGGCTTGCTCCCGCTCACCGAGCAGATCACCCAAAAGACGAGCCCCTTGGGATTGATGGAGCTGCTCAATCCCTCGCACCCGCTTTTGGAGCTGCTCCGTGAAAGAGCCCCCGGAACGTACCATCATAGCTTCACCGTGGCTGACCTTAGTGAAGCCGCAGCGGAAGCCATCGGGGCTGACCCGCTCTTAGCCAAAGTCGGCGGGTACTATCATGACATCGGGAAGATCGCTCGTCCAGAGTTCTTCTTAGAAAACCAACAGGGCGGCACCAACCCCCACGATACGTTGGCTCCGAGCTTGAGCAAGACGGTCATTACGGCGCATATCCGTGAGGGGATCGAGCTGGGGCGCCGCTTCGGCCTGAAAGAAGACGTCTTGCAATTCATCCCGCAGCACCACGGGACCTCGGTGATTCGCTATTTTTATGTGAAGGCCTTGCGTGAGGGGCAGGAGGAGTGCTCGATAGACGACTTTCGGTATGACGCCGAGCTGCCCAAGACGAAGGAGACGGCGATCGTGATGCTTGCCGATGGCATTGAAGCGTCATCGCGCTCTATTGAGAACGGATCGCGGCTCGAGACGCTCGTCGAGGAAGCGATCCGGGAGAAGATCGAAGACGGGCAGCTTCGTGAGGCGCCGTTGACGTTAGCAGAGCTCGAGAGGATCAAGAAGGCGTTCGTCGTGACGCTCCATGCGATGAAGCACGGCCGGCCCGTGCACATCCCTAAGATCGTGAAGTAAGGGCAAGTGCAGTGCTCAAGGCAAGCAGACCTGCCCATCGGGCACAGCCGGACTATTCCAAGGGTGACTCCCCGGATTGCCCATGCCCTTCTGGTTCCCCCAGCGATTGTTGCCCTCAATGATATTCGTGCCCTCGAAGGTCACCGTCCCTGTGAAAGCGTCGTAGGGGAAACCGCACTGCGTGAGCACAGTTGCGATCCCCCAATCCCCATTGTCTTTGATGACCGAGTCAGTTAACTTCAATTGAGCTTGGGCCGATAGTACAATGCCATTACAAAGGACCATATTCATTGAGCACTCTGGGAAAGTGCCATTGCCAACGATGGTGCTGTTTTGTACCTCGAGGAGAGCAGGACCAGCTATCACAAGCCCGTCGAACCCATTATCGAAAATCTTGACATTGCTGAGCCGCCCCTGGCCGGCGATGAGAAGAGCACTTCCCTGCCCTTCGGTCGTGATCGCTACGTTCTCTATCTGTATTCCAGCGACCCCGGCGATCATAGAGCCTACAAGCCCTCGCCCAGCCAGAGCTTTCAGGAGCGTCTGCTCCGGCCCGGCCCCACGGAGCGTCACAGGCTTCCACAACGTCAATCCTACTTCATACGTGCCTGGAGCTACCGTAATCATGCCTCCAGGAGCAATCGCATCTATGGCTTCTTGAAGGCTCGCATAGTCACCAGGCACGGTGAGTTCAGTCTTCTCAGTCTGTGGAGCCAAGGGCTTTCGCAACAAGACAGGAGCGAAGCCGCATAGATCAGCTCCGTTACCTTGGAACTCTTGAGGAGGCCCGAGCACCTGAGCCTCCGCCGTCGCAACTGTTAAGCCGCACCAGCTATTGTTCACAAAGCGGCTTTCGTAGATGGTCACACGGGCAGAGCCGGCTACGGTCAGCCCCCGATCGTTATCGCTCAAGGTGGTATTCATAAGCGTCAAGTGAGCAGAATGCCCCACAAAGACCCCCTCAGCGTACCAAGTATTCCTAATCAGGGAATTGCTGATCGTCACCTCAGCGGAGTTCCACACCAACAGCCCTCTCCACGTATTCCAGTGAATGTGTACGTTGTCAAGCTGAAGCTGGGCCGTATCCGTGATGACGATGCCATGACTGTTGCGGCGGATTTCCATATTGCGGAGTGCGACCTTGGCTTGGCCCTGAATGTAGACTCCATAAAGCCCAGGCAGAAATTCACTTCCGGGCCTCCACGACTCCGTGAAGTCCTCAATGATGACTTCGATTTGTTTATCGCCCTTGATATGGATAATTGGCTTATCGCCGATTTCCTTGCCTGTCAGGAACGTCTTGTCTCTTCCGGCACCACGCAGCGTCAGGCTCTTTGTGATCGTCAGATGCTCCGTATACGGGAAGTTGTCCGCGCTCATACAGATGACCGCGCCTTCAGGGGCACTGTCAATAGCTGCTTGAATGGACTGCCCCGGCTGTACTGTTATGGTGCACGTGGGTTGCTCTTGTTCGCTGGCCTGGACGAGCGCCACCAAAACTGACAGCATAGCAACGGAAAGCCACTTTGACATAGGCTGCCTCCTCTTTTCATATTATAAACTCACCCAAGGGGATTTGTACAAAGTTTGACTTCCCTTCCTCTTCAAAGGGCGAATTAAGGAAGGATGAGGTTGTCAACGAGCATCAGAGTCTTCCCTCCGTGCAAAGCTGTTCATCCATTCATCGAAGGGGTCTACCCCTTCCCGATAGAGGTTCTCGCGATCCAATGCCCAGCGCGCTGGATTGGTCTCGATGTATTCACGAATGCGGTGGAGGGATTCGTCGTTACGGATGATGTGTTCGTAATAATTGCGTTGCCAGACGGGTGCCCCGGGCGTGCCACGGTATTCGTTGATGTGTTTCGTGGCGGCGGATTTGAATGATCCGACGATGGATGAAACGGATTGCCGTTGCGGTCCACGTGGACGTGCATCCGACGACAATGGTAGGGGCGACGCATGCGTCGCCCCTACATCAACATCAATGATCACGATGATTCCATGCACATGGTTCGGCATCACCACAAACGCATCCAATTCCGCCTGGGGAAAATGTAACGGGATTTCCTTCCAGCATTCCAACGCAATGTGACCGTATTCGTTCAATTGCATCTCCCCATCCACCACCTCACCAAACAGGCACAATCGTTCCCGCGTGCAGATGGTGATGAAATACGCACCCGGTTGGCTGTAGTCATAGCCTTTCAACCTGATGTTGCGACGATGATGGCGTTCGGCATCAAACCTCATCGGTATTATCCCCTATTTACTTGCTCACTCCCTCGCATCGGTACACCGCGCTACACGATATTGTAATCCGTTTATAGGCAAAAGTCTATTCCCCTCACGGAAGCAGTGCGCTCTTCTCTGGGCCCATGATAAGTTATTGGGAGGTGCTGCCCAGCATCAAGCTCTTGTGGCAGTGTTTGTAGAGAGTTTGACTTCCCTTCCCTCGATCTGTCATAATGCCAAGCATGACGCTGACAGACTTAGTCACCAGCTTCGCGTGGATCGTGCTTTCGGTTTCGGCGCTGCTCGTCGCCGTCGGCGCCCTCATCGTCTTTACAAAGCTCGCCAAGCTCATTGACCGACTGGAAGACCGCCTCAAGAAGCGATAGTATTTGAGTATGAAGCTGTCGCCGGAAGAGGCCCGCCGCCGCATCGAAGAGCTTCGCGAGGAGATCGAACAGCATAACTATAACTATTTCGTCTTAAATCAGCCCACGATCTCCGACGCCGAGTACGACCAACTCCTGCGCGAGCTGCAAAAGCTCGAAGAGCAGTTCCCCCAATTCAAATCGCCCACATCCCCAACCCAAAGAGTCGGCGCTCCCCCGCAGACGGAGTTCAAGACCGTCCGACACTCTATCCCCATGCTCAGCCTGGCCAACGCCTTCTCGGAAGAAGAAGTCCAAGAGTTCGACGCCCGCGTCCAAAAGCTCGCCGAACGCACAGAGATCACCTACGTCGCCGAGCCCAAATTCGATGGGCTGGCCGTCGAGCTCGTCTACGAAGATGGGATCTTCGTGCTTGGCTCGACTCGCGGCGACGGCGAGACCGGCGAAGATGTCACACAGAATCTCAAGACCATCAAGAGCGTCCCCTTACGATTGCGCCAGCCCAAAGACCTGCCCATCCCCAAAAGGCTCGAAGTGCGCGGGGAGGTCTACATGGAGATCACAGACTTTCGCAAGCTCAACGAGGAGCGCGAAGAGCGCGGCGAGCCGCTCTTCGCCAACCCCCGCAACGCTGCCGCCGGGTCGCTGCGCCAGCTTGACCCGTCTATCACGGCCCAGCGCAGACTTCACATCTTCTGCTATGACGTGGGCCAAACCGTGGGCATAGAATTTCGCACGCAAGATGGGCTGCTGAAGACGCTTCCCCGCTACGGGCTGCGCGTCTGCCCCATCTATAGAGTCTGCAAGAATATTGACGAAGCACTGGAGTTCTATCGCGAGATGCAAGAGCGCCGTGAAGAGCTGCCCTACGAAACCGACGGCGTCGTCATTAAAGTCAACGATTTTCGGATTCGCGAGATTGTGGGAGAAATCTCGCGCAACCCCCGCTGGGCCATCGCCTACAAATTCCCGCCCAAGCAAGCCACGACGCGGGTGAAAGATATTATCGTTCAAGTGGGCCGCACGGGAAAGCTCACGCCTGTAGCGGTGCTCGAGCCCGTGGCTTTAGGCGGCGTTACCGTGCAGCACGCAACGCTCCACAACCAAGACGAGATCGAGAAGAAAGACATTCGCATCGGGGACTGGGTGCTCATCCAGCGAGCCGGGGACGTCATTCCCGAAGTTGTCAAGCCCATCGTGAGTCAGCGCACGGGGACTGAGAAGAAGTTCACGATGCCGGAGCGTTGCCCCGTCTGCGGCGACAAGGTCGTGCGCCTGCCCGACGAAGTGGACTATCGCTGCGTGAATATCTCTTGCCCAGCGCGCCTGAAGGAGAGCATCCTGCACTATGCGTCGAAGGGGGCTGCGGACATTGAAGGTCTGGGGGAGCGTTGGGTCGAGGCCCTCATGAACGCCGGGCTGGTGAAAGAGATTCCCGATCTATACAAGCTCAGAGAGCGCGTCATCGAGCTTGTTCGCCTCGAGCGGATGGGGCCCAAGCTTGCGGAGAATCTCTTGAACGCTATTGAGAAGAGCAAGAAGATCTCACTAGCTCGCTTCATTTACGGGCTGGGGATTCGCCATGTGGGAGAGCATGTAGCAGAGTTATTAGCTCAGCGTTTTCGGACGCTCGACGCCCTCATGAACGCTTCCGAAGAAGAGCTGCTTGCAGTTGAAGAGGTCGGGCCAACGGTCGCGCAGAGCATCCTCTCGTTCTTCCAAGACGAGCGTAACCGCGAGATGATCCGCAAGCTGCGCGAGGCCGGCGTGCAGGTCATCGAAGAGATAAGCCCACAAAAAGCTGGGGCGCTCGCGGGCAAGACGTTCGTCTTCACCGGGACGCTGAAGACCATGACTCGCGGCCAAGCGGAGGCGCGTGTCAAGGCCGCCGGTGGGCGGGTCTCCTCGAGCGTGAGCCGCAAGACGGACTACGTCGTCGCGGGAGAGGAGCCCGGCTCAAAGCTCCAGAAGGCGCGTGAGCTGGGAGTCACTGTGCTCTCGGAAGAGGAGTTTCGCAAGTTAATATCCCCTCACCCCTCCGCTCCCCTCTCCCTCGAAGGGGAGAGGGGAGGGGGGTGAGGGTCTCAGACCTTCTACCCTGGCCAGCAGCTTGACGTCTCAAAGCCGCTCGGCTGTGACGGTACACACAATCGTGTGAACTCCTCAAACGGCAAGAGTGACTGATTCGCCGCGTTCCTGATGATGAACGGGTTGCTGAACGGCAGATAGAACCCAGGAACACGCCCAAGACCCGTAATGAAGATGAAGATCGTATTGGTCTGGGTGCGCTCTGCTGTGCCGTCGCCGTTGACGTCGAGCAAGAGCTCGACGCGGGCAGCGGAGACGGTGTCACTGAGCTGGATTGTGTAAATGACGCGCCCGTTGCTCCGCACCGAGCCGCTCAGCGTGATCTGACTGAGCTGCTGAGTGATCTGCGGCACAGGCTGCGCTGTAGCTACCCCCTCGGTCTGCACGCCGATGCCATCAATAGAGCCGTTGACGGCAAGCGAGATCTGATAAGGCCGATCACTGTTCCAGCCCGTGGCCCCTTGGACGATGAAGTAGAGCTTATCCGTCCCAAGGATGAAGAGCCCGCCAGCTCCCAGCGGGATGTACGGTCGCGGCGTCGGTGTCGGCGTGGGCGGTGTGCTTGTGGCCTGCACGGTGACGCTCTTCGATTGCGCGTCGGAGAGCCCGCGATCGTCGGTGACGCGCAGCGTCACGGTATAGGTGCGGGCTTGGCGGAAGATCGCTGTGACGCGCACGCCCTGGCTATCGAAGCTTCCATCGCCGTCCAGGTCCCAGTCGTAGCGCACGATGCGCCCGTCAGGATCAGTCGAACACGACGCGTCGAACGTGACGGGCTGGTTGACGATGGGGTTGGTCGGGCTGAACGTGAAGCACGCCGTTGGGGCGCGTGGGGGCACGGTAGTGCCGACTTGGAAGCTCGTGGACGCGCTCGTCCACGTCGCCGATGGCGCGACGCTCTGGATGCGGCGAGCGAGTTCTGCCCGGAACGTTTCGGGGTTGAGCCAACTTGTGTTCTGCAGGCCGTTGAGCCCCAAATCTATGGGTTGCGTGATCGCGACAGCGTGGAGATACTCCGTGCCCTCCGGCCCGGTGATCGCCAGAGTATACGGCCCATCGGGCAGGGTGTACGTCCCCGCGTTCAAGAGGTTCTGGCGCGAGAACGAGTTGGGGAAGACCTGAGAGACCCGCCCGGCGGGGTCAATGTCATAGACGTAGACATACGCTTGGGCGCCGAGACGCAAGAAGATCTGCAGTCTTTCACCGATGCGATAGCTCGTCTTGTCCGTGCTGATCGCGATCGAGAGCTGACTTGGTGTCGAAGCCCGAACGGTGATCTGGCGAGAGTTATTGGTCTCGTTAGACTCAGCGACTTGGCGCAGAGCGTCGGCAGTGACGGTGAACGTCTCGGAAGAGCTGTTGAGCCGTCGTGCGAAGTCCACCCGCACCGAAGCCCCGGTTCGCAATCCCGTGATGCTCTGGCGAGTTGTCCCAGCGCTATCTTGCAGTTCAACGATGAACGGCCCGGCGTCGGCATTCCCAATATTGCGCACGATGGCCGTCAGCGTGAGCGAGCTGCCCACAGCGGGATCGCGCGGGGAGTAGTCGAGCGAGTCTATTATAAGATCGGGCAGGCGCGTCTCGGCAAGAGCGTCAATGCGCACTTGAGTCGAGTTATTGGTCTCGTTCGATTCGTCCACTTGGTTGGTGACATCAGCGGTGATCGTGAAGATCTCTGTTGCGTTATTCTGACGTCGAGCGAACGCAAGCGAGACGGAGTTTGCCGCTCCCAGCACGGAGAGCGTCCGACGATCCGTGCCGGCGCTGTCGCGGATCTCGATAATGAACGGCCCGGCAGCAGCATCGCCCTGATTTCGCACGACGATAGTGAAGTTGATGGTCTCGCCGAGCCGTGGCGTCCGCGGCGCCCAGTCCACTCCGGCAATAGTGAGGTCGGGCTTTCTCTGAACTTGGGGTTGAGCGTCTACCCGAATCTGCACAGAGTTATTCGTCTCGTCGAGCTCGTCTATCTGATTGGTCGCGTCTACGGTGATCGTGAAGAACTCAGTAGTATTATGAACTCGGCGAGTGAAGCTCACGGGCCCTGTGCTGCCCACAACGAGCCCGGAGAGCGTCTGACGATCCGTCCCGGCGCTGTCGCGGATTTCTATCACGAACGGGCCAGCGTTCGCCTGGCCTTGGTTGCGCACACCGATAGAGAGCGTGACGTTCTGGCCGACGGTGAGCGTGCGTGGGGACCAATCGGTGCTCGCGATCGCCAAATCGGGTTTGAGTGTGGGCTGCGTCGCGATGATGCGCAGCTCCGCTGCGTTATTCGTCTCGTTGGATTCGTTCACTTGGTTGGTGGCGTCAGCGACGACGGTGAACGTCTCTGTCGCTTGATTGACGCGGCGCGTGAACGAAAAACTCGTTGAGCCACCGGCATTCAGACCCGCAATATTGCGACGATCGGTTCCGCTGCTGTCGCGGATCTCGATGACGAACGGACCAGCATTGGCGTTCCCGATATTGCGCACGATTCCGCTCACCGTGACGAAATCCCCGACGCGGGGGTTGGACGGGCTGGACGTCAGCCCGCTCACGGTGAGATCGGGCTGGCCCGTTGGAGGTGGGCTAGACTGAGCGAGATTGAGCCGTCCAGAACCAAACTGGAGCGGCGAGCCCATAGGGACGGCATCGCCCTTGAGGCGAGCTTCGAGCTGCCCTGCCGTCAGTGATGGGTTCTCTGAGAGCAACAGTGCTGCTGCTCCGGTGACGTGCGGCGCGGCGGCGGAGGTGCCGGGGAACTCTGTGTATGTGAAGGTCGAGACCCTGTCGGGGCCAACGATATCGGGCTTGGAGAGCCCAGCGTTGGTCGGCCCTTGCGAGCTATAAGGCGCGATGGGGCCGGTCGTCCAATTCTGACGGTTGACCGCGCCGACTGTGAGAGCGTTCGGCGAATCCCCCGGCGCGATGATGCTATTGGAAGGCACAGGGTACTCGACGTCGTGATTGAGGCTAAAGAGCGAGAACGTCCGTGGGGCGGGGTTCCCGTCGGACTTGATCTGAATATGGAACGTTCCGGGGACGAACGATTGATAGAAGAGACTCTCAATGGGAGGCTCGGTGCCCGATTGAATGCGCTGCGATGCGGCAACTTGGGTGCCGTTATTATTGAAGAGATAGAGATCGTAATCGTTGGCTGAGCCGGGCCAGTCGTTCCACGTGAGAAAGACCCCGATCTGCTCCCCGGCGTTCACCGTGATAGAGAGAGACTCGTCGCCGGCAGAAAACTCGTGCCATTTGTTGCCGTTCGTATCGCGGAACGTCCCTTGCCAGTGGCGTCGCCCGTAATTGCCCGCGGCGTTGACCCATAAGACCCCACGGCTGCGGGCATCGGCGACGATGGCCAAAGAAGGACCCTGAGGATACCAACATGAAAGTAGCAGTGACCTTTCTGGTGATGCTGGGGCTGCTGGCGGCGGTGTGCGCGATGATCCTGGTCAAGTCGCTGACGGCGCGTCCGCTGGCGACGGCGTCCGGGGAGAAGGACCCCGAGGTCGAGATCCTCGTGGCGACGCGCGACATGACCGTCTCGGAAATCGTGGACGCCCGTTCGGTGCAGACCAGGAAAA
>JAILZC010000138.1 GCA_023512665.1 Candidatus Bipolaricaulota bacterium
TGCTGGGGGTGGCGCAGCACGGGCTCGACAGTACTTTTAAAGTCGCCGATCTCATTGCAGATTTAGATTTGATGAAAGCCGCGCGCGAAGAGGCGTTTCGCTTGGTCGCGCAAGACCCGAATCACCCGTTGATCGCGGAGTTCCAGCGGCGCTTCGGCGACAAATTCGCGCTGGCGCGGGTATAATAGAGCGATGATCACGCGTGACGAGGTGCTGCACATCGCCAAGCTGGCCAAGCTCAAGCTCACAGAAGAAGAGATTGCGCTCCTTCAAGAGCAGCTTGGGCGCATTCTCGAGTATTTTAGACAGATAGAGAAGCTCAACACCGAGCACGTCGCGCCGATGAAGCACGTCTTGGACGTGCATACGATCTTGCGGCCCGATGAGCCGCGCCCTTCAGTCTCTCCCGAAGAAGCCCTCCAGAACGCCCCCAGACGCCAAGAGAACTACTTTGTCGTCCCTAAGGTCGTGGAGAAGGCGTGACAACGACTCGCCGCGCCGCAACATTGTTATCGTAGCGATCGGGCTCAAAATGCTCACCCGGGTTGCGCAGCATTCTTATGGGGTCTTGGAGATGGCGCACACGCACTGAAAGCGTCGCTTCGGAAGTCTCTCTTGGAGGCACCCAGAGAAACGTCGTCGTCACAGAACTCTGTGCGGGAACGCTGACAAAATGTCGAAAGACCGGCGCGGTCGCGGGATCGCCGTCGTCGTCCACGGGCTGCCAGCCTTCGGGCCATGCAGAAAGATCGAGCTGGGAGCTGTCTTTCCAATAGAGCTCGACGACGGCATTGGGCGCGTCCGTCAGGCCGCGGTTGAGCACTGTCACGTAGACTCTATTGACGTCGTTGGCGACGGCATCTTCGTGATCAGTCTCGCCGAAGGGCTCTTCGGTCGCATTGACGATCCCCACCGGAGCGCCGTCCACGCGAATATCGGGGCTAAGGGCGATCTCACGTGAAGGGATGGCACCGTCATCAGTAGGGCTATCGCGCACGATGAGTTCTGAGAGAGTCTGTTCGAGGAGATAGAGCGCCGCCGGAAGGTTCTCTTCAAACGTCGGGCGGATCTGCTCTGGAGGCAGGACGAATCCCGGCTCGCCCGTGGCCGGACGCAACTCGATCAGCATCGAGATCCCGCCGGTCTCGCTGTAGAACCAATCGGTGGAGACGCCCGCGGCCGGGTAGGGGCACTCGAGGCTGATTTGACATGCCCGATACGCCTGCCCATAAACTCCCCAAATGAGCTTCTGCATCGTCTCGCCGATGCGTGCGTACTCAAGACTGTCAGACGGGGGATCGAAGCGCGCCTCTTCGCTCAGCGGGATCGGGGGATTGAACGTATAGGCCCAGGGCCAGCCCACGATCTGCGAGAAGCTGTGATAGTCTATAAACGCTTTAAAATATCTGTTGGGGTCGAGCACGAGATCACGGATCGCTCGGATTTCGGGCTCGGAGAAGGGCTCCGGCCCGCGATAGGTGATGCTCTGGGGGTTGCGGCTGCCGCCGGCGCGGGAGTCCCACTGGAAGCTCCAATTTCTGTTCAGATCTACCCCGAAGATGCCGTTGCCCAGGTCTCTTCTGTTTTTGCGCCACAGGCGACAGGGCTGTTGGGGCATGGTCGGGCACGGGTCAGAACGACTATATTCGTGCCCATCGGGGTTGACCAGCGGGACGATCCAGATCTCTAAGTTATCTATGAGCCCGCGCGCGTCGGTCGCATAGTTCTGCGCGAGATATTGAGCTATGAGAAAGGGCACTTCGACGGCGATCCACTCGCGGGCGTGCTGGCCCCCGATGAAGAGCGTTTCGGGCTCTGTGGGGTCTTCTGTAGAGACGTCATCGCTCAATTTGATGGCCCAGATCTCGCGGCCTTCATGGCTCTGGCCGAGCGAGATGATTTGAACGATCTCTGGGTGTTCTTCGGCGAGCGCGAAGAGATCAGCTCTCAGTGAGCGAAATTCCCACACGCCAAAGCCGGGGATATTAGAAATCCCGGTGAAATCGTAAGCGTGATAGACGAGCGGAGGTTGGGGTTGCGTTTGAGCATACTGACTGCTAAGGGCAAACAGACTGAGAACGACGAGCACGAGCGTGCGGCGCATAGAGACCTCCCTTCAGAGTACATGGGAGAGACTATAACAAATTTTCACGGGCACACGACCGTCCCCACCGGCTCCCCGCGAATCGCTCTCACTAAATTCCCCGAAGAGAAGACGTCAAAAACTCTGATAGTAATCTTGTTCTCGCGACAGATCGTCAGGGCTGTCAAATCCATCACGTTGAGCTTCTTCTCGATCGCTTCGTCGAGCGTCAGCTCTCTATAGAGCTTGGCTTTGGGACTTTTCTTTGGATCGGCGCTGTAGACGCCGGGGACGTCCGTCGCTTTCAGTAAAATTTTTGCGCCGATCTCGCTGGCGCGGATCGCCGCGGCGGTGTCGGTCGTCACAAAGGGATTGCCCGTCCCCCCGGCGAAGATCACGATCTTCTTCTCTGAGAGGGCTTTTCGAGCACCTACGGGATCAATGGGCTGGGCATAGGCGACAGAGATCGCTGACTGCAAGATCACGGGAATGCCCTGGCTCTCTAAGCTGTAGCGCAACGCCATCCCATTGAAGACTGTCGCGAGCATTCCCATTTGATCGGCGACGACTCGATCAATATGAGCGAGCTGCGCCCCGCGGATGAAGTTCCCTCCGCCCACGACAAGAGCGATCTGAGCATAGCGCGCTATGCCCCTACGGTAAGCCGTGCTCAGCTGCTCCGTGAGCGACTGGAGCGCGTGCGGGTCAATGCCCTGCGCCCCAAGCGCCTCCCCGGAGAGCTTGATGAGAACTCTATTTGCCGACCTCAAACCGCGCAAATCTCCGCACGACGATCGTCTCGCCGACTTTGTTCGTCAGCTCACCGACAATATCTTCGACGGTCGTCTTGGGGTCTTTAATGAAGGGCTGCTTGAGCAAGCAGACTTGGGTATAGAAGCTGTTGATCTTGCCCTCGACGATCTTCTCGATGACGTGGGCGGGCTTGCCCTCTTGTTCGGCTTGGTGGCGATAGACTTCTCTTTCGCGCTCGATGACGTCGGGGGGGATGTCCTCGGGCTTGATGTACTGCGGCGGTGGGTACGCCGCGGCAATATGCATCGCCAAGTCCTTGAGGGCTTCGCGGAACGCCTCGCTGTTGGCGGCGAAGTCCGTCTGGCAGTCCATCTCGATGAGAACCCCCACGCGCCCATTGTGATGGATATACGCCTCGACGCGCCCTTGCTTGGCCTCTCCCGTGCGCGACGCAAACAGCTCCTTGCCCTGCTCGCGCAGGATGAGCTTGGCTTTCTCCAGGTCGCCGTTGGCTTGCTGCAGGGCTTTCTTGCAATCGAGAATGCCGATGCCCGTCTCCTCACGGAGCTTTTTCACCAACTCGTTGAATGACGCTGTGCTCATTCCGATACTCCCTCTTCGCTGCTCTCTGCTCTCTCCTCCGCACCGTTGGAGGCAGCCGCCGCAGCCATAGGGACTTCTGCCTCCGGCTTCTTCCCAGAAACGCCGGAGCGCCCCTCGCGGCCCTCCAGCACCGCGTCGGCGATGCGCGCGGTGATGAGTTTTGTTGCTTTGATCGCGTCGTCGTTGCCGGGGATGGGGAAATCAATGGGGTCGGGATCGCAATTCGTATCGACAATCGCGACCACGGGAATCCCCAGCAGCTTCGCCTCGTGGATGGCGTTCTTCTCCAAGATCGTGTCCACGACGAAGAGCACCCCGGGCAGCTGATCCATGTGGCGCAGGCCCTCGAGGGTGCGCTGCAGCTTCATCAGTTCGCGGCGCCAGTTTTGGGCCTCCTTGGGAGGCATATGGTCAAAGACCCCTGCCTCTTCCATGTCCTCTAAGTCCTTCATTCTCTGAATACGCTTCTGGATGATGCCAAAGTTGGTCAGTGTTCCGCCCAGCCACCGCTGGTTGACATAGTGGGCGCCGCAGCGTTTGGCCTCTTCGGCGATGGTCTCTTGGACTTGGCGCTTGGTCCCCACAAAGAGCGCGTTCTTTCCCGACGCCACCGTATCACGGACAAAGAGATAGGCCTCTTCAAAGAGCCGGATAGTCTTTTCCAGGTCTATAATATGAATCCCCTTGCGCTCCGTAAAGATATAGTCGCGCATCTTGGGGTTCCACTTGCGCACGCGGTGCCCGAAATGCACCCCCGTCTCCAGCAGCTCTTTGATCGTTAGAAGCT
>JAILZC010000139.1 GCA_023512665.1 Candidatus Bipolaricaulota bacterium
GCCCCCAACGCCTCGATGACCGTCCGCTCGATGATCTCCTCGATCTCGAATAACCGAGCGTCTGGAGCCTGCTGCGCCAGCTGCTGGGAATATCGTTTTAAGATGCGGGCGCGCGGATCGTAGGTCTTGTAGACGCGATGCCCAAACCCCATGATGCGTTCCTTCTTGGCTAACTTCTCTTTGATGTACGGTTCGGCGCGGCTGGGATCACCGATCTCCAAGATCATGCGCACGACTTGCTCGTTGGCGCCGCCATGCAGCGGGCCCTTGAGCGCCCCCAGCGCCGCCGCGATTGAAGAATAGACGTCGCTGAGTGTCGAAGCCACGACAAGGCTCGCAAACGTCGAGGCCGGAAACTCGTGATCGGCCTGTAGAATGAGCAAGATATCGAAGACGCGGGCGGCAGGAGCGTCGGGCTTCTTGCCGGTGAGCATGAAGAGAAAGTTGGCGCTATGGGAGAGCGTCGGATCGGGAGGGATGATCTCGTGGTTTTGCCGGAGCCGCCCGATGGCAGTCGTGAGCGTCGCCATCTGGGAGATCAGCTTGATCGCCTTCTCTCTCAACGCTGGGGGCGAGACGTCATCAACAGTGAGATCGAAGTGGCCCAAGGCTGAGACCGCCGTGCGCAGCAGCGCCATAGGAGAAGCTTGGCGGGGCAGGGATTTTAAGATATTTATGACTGGCGCAGGTAAGGGACGGTGGCTGGCGAGCTCTTCTTGAAATCTTTGGAGCTCGGCGCGTGTGGGCAGACGCCGATGGAGCAACAAGAACGCTGTCTCTTCAAACGTCGAGTGTTCAGCGAGCTCTTCAATGGGAATCCCGACATAGGCGAGAATTCCTTTCTGGCCGTCAATATACGTCAGGGCGCTCTCAGCAGCGATGACCCCCTCGAGGCCGCGAGAGAACGTGGTTTCCGTGCTCATACCGAACCTCCTAGAGAATATCTCTTGAGTTGTTCATGGAAGAGTTGGGCGAGTTCTTGGGCTTTTGCTCTATAGGCGCGAGGGTCTTCCCATGATGCTTGGGGGTTGGTGCGCAGAGCCGACAGCCCTGGGCAATGCTCAGGGAAGCGCAATCCAAAGTGCGGATCTTCTTCAAAGGGGACGCGCTCGAGCGAGCCGTCGAGAGCAGCCCTCACTAATGCTCGCGTGTACGGCAGAGAGATCCTCTTGCCGACGCCATAGGGCCCGCCAGTCGTGCCAGTATTCAAAAGCCAGACTTTCGCTCTATGGCGAGCGATACGATCTTGCAGCATCCGGGCGTAGGTGAGAGGGGGCAAGGGCCAGAACGGCCCGCCAAAGCACGGGCTAAACGTTGCCGTCGGCTTGGCCACGCCGCGCTCGGTGCCCGCTACTTTCGCAGTATATCCCAGCAGAAAATACGAGATCACTTGATCGTCACCCAAGAGCGCGATAGGGGGCAGCACGCCGAACGCATCATAAGTTAAAAAGAAGATCGTGTGCGGATGGGGCCCGGTGCCTGTAGGGACGATACGGGGCAAGAACTCGATGGGGTAGGCCGCGCGCGTGTTCTCCGTGATAGAGGCGTCATCGAAGCATATCTTTCGAGTCGGTTCTTCCAGGACGACGTTCTCCAAGATCGAGCCGAACCGATGGACGGCGTGATAGATCTCCGGCTCGGTGTCGCAGCGCAGCCCGATGACTTTGGCATAGCAGCCGCCTTCGAAATTAAAGACGCCCTCGTCGGACCAGCCGTGCTCGTCGTCGCCGATGAGCGGGCGGTCGGGATCGGTGGAGAGCGTGGTCTTGCCGGTGCCGGAGAGCCCGAAGAAGAGCGCGGTCTGGCCGTCCGTGCCCTGATTCGCCGAGCAGTGCATGGGCAGGACGCCCTGCTGAGGCAGCAGATAATTCAAGAGCGTAAAGACGGACTTTTTGATCTCCCCAGCGTAGGGGGTGCCGCCGATGAGAATAATTTTTTTCGCGAGATGCAGAATGATAAACGTCTCGGAGCGCGTGCCGTCGCGTTCGGGGACGGCGCGAAACGACGGAGCGCAGATCACGGTGATCTCGGGATGGTCCCGCCGAGTGCGTAAGAAGAGATTCCGCGCGAAGAGACTATGCCACGCATATTCGGTGATCACGCGTATAGGGACACGATAGCGCGGCGCGGCGCAGACTTCCAAGTCCTGCACGAAGACTTTTTTCGCTTTCAGATGGTCCCAGAGGCGTTTATAGAGCTGATCGAACTGTTCCGGGCTGATGGGAGTATTCACGGTTCCCCACCAGACTTTTTCGGCGCTGCTGGGTTCTTTGACGATAAATTTATCGTTTGGAGAGCGGCCGGTATGCGGGGCAGTGTAGGCGACGAGGGCGCCGCTGTGAGCCAGGCGCGCTTCATGGCGTTGGATGGCCTCCTCATAGAGGGCGGGGGGCTCCAAATTCCAGAGGGCTTGGGAGAGCACCAGCTCAAGCTCTGTCGCTTCTTTCACGAGCGCCTCCTACTCCACAAACTGTGCTATAGAATTTTTCGATTTTACAAAAAACTGAGGGCATGTGCATCCTGTCGCTGCGCTTGACATTTCTCAAAAAACCGTCAAAATAGCTCCCATGAGGTGAATCGCTCTATGAAGCGAGTTCTTCTTGGCATCAGTGTAGTCTTCTTGTTCTTCGGGGCCCTGGGGACGGCAAGCGTTCTCTCTCAGCTTTCAACAGTTGAGGCCGCGCTCCAGACGGCAGATCCGTTCATCGCGCAGCTCATGGAGCAGGTGCAGGAAGCCCAGCTCCGTGAGCATATCTGTCACTTGCAATCTGCCGAGGGTGGGGAGGCGTGCAACGCCCAGGGCTCACGTTGGTCCTGTGACGGCCCGGCCATTGATCGCGCTGTGGAGTACGGGCGCAAGTACTTTGAAAGTCTCGGCTTGCAGACGAAGCTCGACCCGTACTCGCTCTCGTGTCGCACGGGGCTGTCGTACAATATCGAAGCTGTTCTGCCGGGCACAGACCCCGCAAGCTCAGAGATTATTTTAATTACAGCGCACTTGGACAGCGTCGCGCAAGGAGTGCGTTCGAGCCGGGTCGCCCCCGGAGCCGACGATAACGCCAGCGGCAGCGCCGGGGTGCTCGAAGCCGCGCGCGTCTTGAGCCAGTATAAGTTCAAGCGTTCTATCTACTTTGTGCTCTTCACAGGGGAAGAGCAAGGGCTTGTGGGCAGTCGCGCGTATGCGGGGCGGCTCAAGCGCGAGGGCGCAAATATTGTGGGTGTCTTCAATATGGACATGATCGGCTACGACAGCGACAACAACGGGATCTTCGAGATCCAAGCCCCCGATGAAGACTCTTTTCAGTTGGCGGAGCTGCTCATAGCCACGGCCAATAACTATAATCTCTCGCTCGCTCCAGAAGTGCCCAACGAAGCCCCGCCGTGGAGCGATCACGCGTCGTTTGCGCGTCAGGGGTATCCGGCGGTCTTGCTTATTGAAGACACGGAGCTGGGCGAGACTGAGGATTTCAACCCATATTATCACACGACGGGGGACACTTTAGAAGCGATCAATCTCTCCTACGCGTGGCGGATCGTTCAGATGATTGTGGGGGCGGTGGCGCAGCTCGCAGAGCCAGTGCAATAGTGCAGTAAAGTGCGAGGGAAGCTCGCTTAGGAAATATAAGCAGCGCGAAAGGAGGCCTGGAACACCCGCACTTTCAAGACGAGTATTTTCTGATGAGGGCTTTAATACCCCTGGGTTTCATAACTTTTGTCTCTGGCTTGGCATACACGAACCAGACTTCTACTTCCCCTTCGCTTTCTTTAGGCCACGTGATGACCCGGAACCCCTGCCCCCCAAGCCTCCCTCCAAGGTTTGCCAGGCTCCTCTTGACTAGTGAGCTGGGGCAACGCTGAAGCCAACTCTAAATCTTCCAGAATGTCATCAAGGAGCTCCTCAATCTCACTAATTTTCTTATATATGCGTCGGATGCGAGCATTAGCCGTGTATGGCTCAAAGGCGCTCTTGACCCCTAAGACATTCTTATTGATTTGAGCCATAGAGAGATGCAACCGTTCCGCTGTGGCCACAGGAACTGTGAGATTTGCAAGCACCTTGTCAACGGCACCAAGAGCCATGAATATATCCTTTCGAGACCTTTACAGTGCGGAGGGGGGGACTCGAACCCCCACGGGTTGCCCCACAGGATCCTAAGTCCTGCGCGTCTGCCAGTTCCGCCACCCCCGCCCAGAC
>JAILZC010000140.1 GCA_023512665.1 Candidatus Bipolaricaulota bacterium
GCCATAGAGACCTTCTCGTTTCCCCCCCCGTCCCCTCTCCTACCTCACCCGTTCCCTCTCCGTTTACGGAGAGGGTCAGGGAGAGGTAAGGGGAGTACAGGGGTGAGGGGCCGTGATTCACTCGTCTTTCTTCTCGTACTCCGCGTCTATGTACTTCTCGCCCTTGCCCCGCTCGGGGCTAGACCCGCCAGCCGCTTGAGCGCCGCTCGCTTGGTAGATCTCGCGGCCCAGCTCCAAACTGACTTCTTCGAGTTCTTGCATGGCTTGGCGGATTTCAGCAATGGGGGCCTGGCTTTTGAGCTTCTCTCTTAAAATATCAGCGGCGCGCTGGATCCGGTTGCGCGTTGTAGCGCTCACCTTCTCGCCATGCTCTTTCAAGGCCTTCTCAGTCGCATAGACCATCTGATCGGCGCGGTTGCGCGTCTCCACTTCTTCAGCGCGACGGCGATCTTCTTCTTCATAGCGCTTGGCGTCCTCCTGCATCCGTCGGATCTCTTCGTCGCTGAGGCGCGATTGCTCCTTGATGACGATGCTCGCAGACTTGCCCGTGGCCTTGTCTTTGGCCGTCACGTGCAGGATGCCGTCCACGTCAATGCTGAACGTCACGTCAATCTGCGGGACGCCGCGCGGTGCCGGGGGAATCCCCGTCAGTTGGAACCGCCCTAGAGATTTGTTATCAGCTGAGAACTTCCGCTCGCCCTGCGTGATGTGAATATCTACGGTCGTCTGGCCGTCTTCGGCAGTCGTAAACGTCTTGGTGCGCTCGACGGGAATAGTTGTGTTACGCTCAATGATGGGCGTCGCAATGCCACCCAATGTTTCGATTGCCAACGTCAGCGGGGTCACGTCCAACAGAACAATTTGGTCAACTTCACCGGCGAGCACGCCCCCTTGGATCGCCGCGCCCATCGCGACCACTTCGTCGGGGTTGATCTCTTTGTTGAGCTTGGCCGAGCCGAACATCTCCGCGACGCGCTCTTGGACCCTGGGCATGCGGGTGCTGCCACCGACCAGCACCACTTGCTGAATCTCTTTGGGCGCAAGCTTCGCATCACTGAGTGCTTGCTCGACAATCCTCATAGACCGCTCGACCAAGTCATCGGTGAGCGCTTGGAACTTGGCGCGCGTGAGCTTGCGCTCCAAGTGCTTGGGCCCCCGAGCATCGGCGGCGATATAGGGAAGGCTGATGAGCGTCTCAGACTTGAACGAGAGCTCCTTCTTGGCAGCTTCAGCAGCATCCTTGAGGCGCTGCAACGCCGAGAGATCTTTGGACAGATCAATGCCCGTCTCGGCCTTGAATTCAGCTATAAGCCAATCAATGATGCGCTGATCGAAATCTTTCCCGCCCAGATACGTATCGCCCGACGTGGACTTCACTTCAAAGACCCCGTCGCCGATATCCAAGATCGTCACGTCGAACGTCCCGCCGCCTAAGTCATAGACCAAGATCGTCTCGTCCTTCTCTTTGTCCAGCCCGTAAGCCAATGAAGCTGCCGTCGGCTCGTTGATGATGCGCTCGACTTCGAGCCCCGCGATCTTGCCCGCGTCCTTGGTCGCTTGGCGCTGCTGCTGATTGAAATACGCCGGGACGGTGATCACGGCCTTGGTGACCTTAAACCCCAATTTGTCTTCGGCGTCTTTTTTGAGCTTTTGCAAGATCATCGCGGAGATCTCTTCGGGGGAATATTCTTTTGTCGTTCCCCCAGCGGTGATCTTCACGCGATAGTCGGTGCCCATCTTGCGCTTGATCTCTTGGACGGTTCGTTCGGGGTTGGTGATCGCTTGGCGCTTGGCCAGCGTCCCTACGAGACGTTCTCCGGTCTCGGTGAACGCCACGACGGAGGGCGTGATGCGCTCACCCTCAGCATTCGTAATGATCTCCGGTTTGCCGCCCTCGACGAGGGCGATTGCAGATTTTGTCGTTCCTAAGTCAATGCCAACGATCCTCTCTTTGGCCATAGCAACCTCCTTTTAAGATTCTGTCTGCTTCTCTGCGTCTGGCCCCCTCACCCCTGCTCTCCCCTCTCCCTCGGAGGGGAGAGGGGCCGATGGGGTGAGGGTTCTGCGTCTGAAGCTGGTCTGTCTACGTGTCTGCTGACTTTGACTTTGCTGGGGCGCAGCACCCTTCCTGAGCGCTGATACCCCCGCTCGAATTCTTCCAAAACCTTGCCACCGGCTTCGGTCGTTTCTACCGTGATCAACGCTTCATGGAGCAAGGGATCGAACGTCTCGCCTAGAGCGGGGATGGGTTGGACGCCCTTGTTTGTCAAAAACGTGTGAAATTGGGCGAAGATGCGCTCGACCCCCTCGATGAACGAGTCTTTATCGTTGTTCTTAGTGAACGTGCGGAACGCGCGCTCGAAATTATCATAGATGGGCAATATCTCCAGCAAAAGCGCGTCTTCGAGCCGTCGAAATATCTCTTCGTTGTCGCGCGCGACGCGCTTTTTATAGTTCTCAAAATCCGCAGCAAGACGTTGCAATCTCTCGACGAGCTCTTTGTTCTGGCGCTCCTTCGCGTCGAGCGCGGCCTTTAGTTCAGTTATCTCTTGATTGATCTCTTGGGCTTTGGTCTCTTCGGTCATAGGCACATCACCCCTGAGCAGCTTTGGAAACCGTTAAGATCGCACGGAGCCGGTTGCCGATGTACTGAGTCGTCGAGACGGCTTTGCTATAGTCCATGCGCACCGGCCCTAACACCCCCAGAGCGCCGTCGTAGCCGTAGTGCAAGCTGATTAAGCTATACGGGCGCAGCTCGCGCACCGTGTGCTCGTCGCCGATCACGGCGCTCAGGGAGGCGGAACGCGGGATCGCTTGAATAAACCGGTTCTCGTCCTCCAGGAGCGTCAGCAGCTTGCGCGCCTCTTCGATCGCCTCATCCCAGGTGAAGACGGTCTGGAGCAGATGGAGCAGCCCTTCGGTGTATAACTGCTGTTTGCGAGGCGGGAGCAACTGCTGCAGAATCGTACACGCATCTTGGGTGACAGGGTCGGCCCAGCCTTCAGGGAAGTTAGCCTGAAGAGAAGCGCAGATCAGCCCCAACTGCTGGCCACGGAGGGTCCGGTTGAGCAGATTGGCGATCTTGTCGAGCTGCTCCTGCGGGAGCGTCGTGGGGATGACCCGCGACTCGATGATCCCCAAGTTCGAGATGATCACAGCCAGGGCGTGATCTGGAGTCAGCTTCACCAAAGTCACAGACTCGAACTCCGTCTGGTCGAGCCGTGGGGCGAGCACGAACCCCAGGTGCCCCGTGAGGCTCGCTAATAAGAAGGCTGTCTGTTGGAAAAGCTCATCCAATCGCTGTCTTTGGAAGTCGTAGGCCTCCAAGATCGCGTGTTGTTCTTTGCGGGCCAGCTCGCTCAGCTCCAAGAGCCAGTCCACGAAAAAACGATAGCCCTTGGCCGTGGGGATGCGCCCGGAGGAGCTCCACGATTTCGTGATATAGCCGTGCTTTTCGAGATATTTCATCTCATTGCGAATGGTGGCCGAGCTGACCGACAGCCCGTATTTTTCTAAAATAGTTTGGGAGCTGACGGCCTTGCCCGTGCGAATGTAGTGATCCACGATCTCTTTCAGAATCAATCGCTTCCGTGCGTCCATTAGCAATCACCCTATGACTCTGCTAAGTGCAATGATACCAGAGCCGGGAGGGTTTGTCAACTGGGCGGGCGGGAGGAGTTTCTGCTAAGATATCAGAGCGAATTTCTTCAGTAATTAAGGAGTGAGGCGCATGGGGAGGGTCGTCTCCATTCACATCGCGGGAGAAGCCGCCGGCGCGATGAAATCTGTCGAGGCCGTGCGAGCTGTCGCAGGGCAAGGGCTAGAAGGGGATCGCTATTTTTTGAAGACGGGGACTTATTCGCCCAAGCCTGGGCTGGACCGTGAAGTGACGCTCATCGAGATCGAAGCCATAGAAGCCTTGGAGCGCGACTACGGGGTCAAGCTCAGTCCGGGGGATGCGCGGCGCAACATTGTGACGCGCGGGGTGGCGCTCAATCATCTGGTGGGCAAGGAATTTCGCGTGGGCGAGGCCGTGCTGAGGGGGATTCGGCTCTGCGAGCCCTGTCAACATCTTGTGCGCCTGACAGGGCAAGAGAAAGTTTTGCCAGGGCTAGTGCATCGTGGGGGCCTGCGGGCGCAGATTGTGAAGGGCGGCATTATAGGGGTGGGGGATGTAATACAAGAGGACAGG
>JAILZC010000141.1 GCA_023512665.1 Candidatus Bipolaricaulota bacterium
CCCACACTCACGAAGATAGGCAGCGATCCCCCACAACCCGTTCCCAGTGATCTCATTGAATCGAATCTCCGTCTGCGATGCTCCCGTGAGCAAGATCCCTGAGCCCCTGTTTTGAGCGATCTCGCTCTCGAAGATTCTCACAGTGCCCATGCTCTCGATCCCGGAGCGCCCGTTGGCTTTGATGAGCGTTCGCGTCACAAGAGCTGAGCCCCAGATCTCTAGGCCGTTCTCGCGGCTGCGCTCCACCCGGCTGTCGCGCAGCTCAACAAACGCATAGGGGGAGACGTACACCCCCCAGCCGTTCTCGCTGATCTCTGACTCTTGTACGAGAGCTTGAGCCGTGTCAAGCACGTAGACGCCGACCCAGGGATTGCGCGCGATGCGGACAGATTCAAGGGTGACGCGCGCCGCGCCGCGCACTTGCAGCCCCGACGGGCAGAGCAGTTCGGGGTAGAAGATCGCGCACTCCTTGCCGTGTTGAGGGCTTTCTGACGCTTTAGGCGCGTCTGCGAGCGCGAGATTTCTCACGGTCACCGTGATGGGCGCGTCGCCCTGCACGAAGATCACGGGAAAGCCAGGCTTGACCCCGCGAATCACTGTTTGTTCGATCCCCGCGCCCTTCAGCGTGAGACTTTTCGTGATAGTAATATTCTCTTTGCAGACCCCAGAGGCGATAGCGATCACATCTCCGTCGCGCGCCGCGTCAATGATCGCCTGGAGGGACTCTCTTGTGCAGTCCACGGCGCGCTCGTGAGCGCTATAGCTCACAAGCGCAAGCACACTGAGCAATCCCGCGATGATCCCTGTTCGCATGGCTCTCTATTATACTGTCGGATTTGCCTTGGCGCTCAAGATGCTTTATGATAGCACCGGGGATGAGAGGAATGATCGCGATCAGACGTTGCCCACCCGCTGAGGGGCTCATAGCCACAGCGACGTATTATATCCATCAAGGCCAGCGCAAGCTGGGGGAAGAGGTCTTTCAGCTCTTCGAGCTGCCCGGACGCCAGGGGTATCAGTTGCGCAGCTCGCTCGTGCTCCAGTGGCCCCTGCCTCACACCCAACGGATTACTTTAGAGCTGGAGCCGACGTGGCGCTACCGCGCGGTGCGCATCGAGCTGGAAGCAGAACAGCATCTCACCTTGGCGTGCTATCAGGTTGAGGGCACGCGCCGGCTGCGAGCGCGGATCGAGGCTGCCGGCCGCCGCACCGTGGAATCCTCCCTTGTTGCGGAGAACGCGCTCTTGGATTACCCTTCGGCGCTCTTCGTCTTTGCACTGTGCAAGAGGATCGTGCTCGCCCCCGGCGACAGCACCGATCTGGAGATCGTGCACATTGCGCTCCCCTCGCTAGAGCCGCAGCTGCTCCCCTGCGCCTGTGCGCGACTCTTCGACCACCAAGAGATCTTCGAGATCGGGACTTTTTCCGTCAAGGAGTTCGTGCTGCGCTCTTCTGGGCAAGAAGAGCTGGTACACACGTGGCTAGACGACGCTGGGGTGCCGGTGCGCATTGAGCGGCGCGAGGCGGGTGACCCCATGCGCTTCACGCTCGTGCGCTACCGGCTCTTTCGCGCTTGAGGCCCTCTCTAGCAGCCAGGCCCGCTCTGTAAGAACTCCGCGATCAAGTCGCGAGCCTCTTCAGCGTGTGCCTCAGCGACGCGCACCTCGACCGGCCCGATAGGGTACGCTGACCCCATATCGTACCCGATGAACGCTTCGATCTGCGACTCTTCTAAGAAAGACTTCACCAAGTTCGCTTCGAGCATATCGTGAGCGATATAGACGGTCATGAGGGGGCCTGAGGGCGGGAGTTGGTCTTCAGGGGATAGCTCCTCTACGAGCTCTGCGCCGCAGTCGGGGCATTGGCGAAGCCCAGCTTGGTACTCATAGCGACACTGGGGGCAGAAGGGCATAGGATTACCTCCGATCGCGAAGAAATTTGCGAAAATAGATGATATCCCGGCGCTCTTCGTAGCCGAGCTTGCGACTGCTTGAGGGCTATCGCGTCCTTCAGGCTCGAACGGGAGCCCCGCGCGCCGCCACAGCGCGATCACGGCGTCGTAATCTCTGATGGTCATCGGGCGGATCTGCACGCTCATGGGCGTAACTGCTCGAGGAATCGCTCGAACTCCTGGGAATAGATCTTCTTAAGCTTCAGAGCGTCTTCTACGACAAGAGCGATCTTCTTTGAGTCAAGCTCGGTGCCGTAGGCGTGGCGGAAGAAATGCCGAAAAGCTCGAAGCGAATCGAGCAGTTTATAGCTCTCGTCCGACAGCAGTGCCGGGCGCACCCCCGCGATGGGGATCTTCATGCGCCAGAGTAGCTCTCGATGGTATCCCACGTGCTCGGTGATGCGATGCTCGAAGAAGTCCGCCACGATCTTGAACAGATCTTCAAAAGCTGAATAGAGGTTGTGCAGCTGATACCCCACGCTCTCCAGATGGACTGGGTCATCGAGATGAGCTTGGCGCTCCTCAATTTTAGCAAATATCTGAGCGATCTCGTGGAGCTGGGCATCGAGCGCCGATTTTAAGAGAGTCCAGCGGGCTTCGTCCATCGGATTCCTCCCCGAAGAATTTGGTCGCGGCGCGGATGCTTCTCGAGCTGGACGATGTCCACATCAGTAGCGAGCCGACGCGACAGAAACGCTAGGGCTCTGAAGAAGTCCTCGTCACGAAGGCCGACAAAGGCGATATCTATATCAGAGCCCTCAGAGAAGCGTTCCGGCTGCGTGATGGAGCCAAAGAGATAGGCTTCTTCAAATGCGATCTGCTGCGAGAGCTCTGCAAGAGCCGTGGAGGCAGCATCGAGCAGGGCACGGCGTTGGTGCTCGCGGCGCTGCCGGTGCTGAGCCAAGGCTCTGTCTACTATATGTGTGGAGAACTTCGCGCTCATAGTCTAAGTATAAATCTGCCGAGCTGCTGATGCAAAGATGGCGCGGTGCCAAGCTATGAAGTATGATTAAAACATGCGCGAGGAAGTCCGCTGGTGGCAAGAGGCTGGGCAGAGAGATCTCGCTATGGCCGAACGGCTGCTGAAAGCCAAGTTCTATGAAGGCACAGCGTTCCATGCCCAGCAGGCTGCTGAGAAATTTCTCAAAGCGTTGCTCGTTAAATATCGTATAGAGTTTCGCACCCACTCTTGCGCAGCTATGCTTAAGAAGTTGCACAAGAAGCTCCCTGCTAATAAGAAGCTTTTGACGTTGGCACGCAAGCTGGACGTGCACTATAGTGATGCCCGCTATCCCAATAGCGTTGGTGGGTCACCCCAGGAATTTTATGACGAAGCTATCGCTCAAGAGCTGCTTGATGCTGCTAAGGAGTTGATCGCGTATGCTGAAAAAGGGCTATCAGCGCGCGATTGAGCGCTTTCTGCGCCAGCTACGCCGAGAGATCCGCGTGCAAGGGGCTCTCTTATTTGGGTCGTGGGCGAAGGACGAAGCCTACCCCAGCAGCGATCTCGATCTAGCCGTGATCTCCGAGGATTTTTGTGGTCAACATCGCATTGCCCGACGGCTCTTTCTCTCCGAGCGATGGACCAGCGATGTCCCAGCGGATATCGTTGGTTTGACCCCTCAAGAACTGTGTGCTGCGCAATCGCTCTTTGTGCGCGAGATTCTCACGCACGGTCAAGTGCTCTTTGACAGCGGCTGCATCGCCGAGGCACAGAAGAAACTCAAGGCTTCAAGGAGGCTCTAGACACAATGAGCATCATTCGCGATCCGTCGTTAGCTCCCGCCGGGCAGAAGAAGATCGAGTGGGTCCAGCGGCGCATGAGCTTGCTCAACAGAATTGAATCTGAGTTCGAGCGCGAGCAACCGTTCAAAGATCTCAGGCTCGCCCTCAGCATTCACTTAGAAGCCAAGACGGCCTATCTCGCTCAAGTGCTGCGTTCTGGAGGCGCTCAGGTCGCTGTGACGGGCTGCAATCCCTTGAGCACCCAAGACGACGTCGCTGCGGCGTTGGCGGCTTCGGGAGATATCTTCGTGGCCGCCTGGCGCGGTGCGACCCCCCACGAGTACGAGTCGCACTTAAAAGCCGTCTTGCAGACCAAGCCCCATATTATCTTAGACGACGGCGGGGACTTGACGAAGCTCTTGCACGGCGAGCTCTCTGAGCTAGCAAAAGATATTCTGGGCGGCACGGAAGAGACCACCACAGGGGTGCGACGGCTCCGAGCGCTAGC
>JAILZC010000142.1 GCA_023512665.1 Candidatus Bipolaricaulota bacterium
CTCTCCGCTTGCGGAGAGGGAAGGGGTGAGGTTATAAGCTCAAAGTACGCGCCCCCGCCCATCTGCTCAAAGGGCTCATAAAAGCTCTCGACTTTGGTCGAGACCCAGTTGGCCATCTTTACAGTCTTCTCCGTGGGGTTGATCGTGATGTGCCCATAATTGGGGGGCACGAGCACAGTCTCCCCCTCATGAGCGATAACGAGCACGATATCAGTAATTTTATCGCCGTCGCGCTTTTGTAAGAGCATATGAGCCTGGCCCTCGAGGACTTGATAGAGTTCGTGGTAGCACAGCCCCGGCTGGTATTCGGAGTGATAGTGCCCCTTGGTCTTGTTATATTCGCGCCCTAAGCGCACGGGCAGAAGCACCGTGATGTCGTAGCGTACCTGGAGCTGTTGGGCGATCTTTTGATCGTGGGGGAGCGTGCAGTCTCGATACATCAGATAGAGGGGCTGATCCAAGTCAGCCGTGCGCAGCCACTCTCGGTCGAAGATCACCGACTGCATCTCATGCAGGGTGCGGACCTGAGGGTGTATCTGGCGATCCCCAAGACACAGGGCTTCCATAGTGGTGTCTACAATAGCAACTTCGCTGTGTTAGCGCAACTACAAGTTCATGAGCGCTTGCAACGCTTCTTTGGTGATCTGCATCGCTTGCTCTAATTGCTCTGGACGCGACTCGTCCAGCGCGTCAATCAATTGTTCTAACAAGATCTTGATGGGCGTCACGCGAAAGAGCTTTTCCGTATAGACAAATGCGCTGATCCGCTGGCGACGCAACAAGAGATTGAGCGCGTCTGTGAGCTGCAGCTCATTGTTTTTATCTGGAGGGGTCGCCTGGAGGGCCTCAAAGATCTGGGGTACGAGCACGTAGCGCCCGACGATAGTCAGCCCGCTGCGCCGGCCCTTCGTCGGCTTCTCGTGCAGCCCTGCCACGAGATAGACCTTCTCCTGGAGGGGCTGGCCCAACTGGGCGATCCCGTAGTTCTTAAAGTCCGCTGCCCCTTCGACGCCCGTGACTGCTACGACGCTGCACCGATAGTGCTCATAGAGTGCGAGCATCTGTTGCAAGCACTGGCGGCCTTCGCCCAAGAGAATATCGTCGGGCAGGATCACAGCGAACGGCTCATCGCCCACGACCCCTTGGGTGATCAAGATCGCGTGGCCCAAGCCTAATTGGGGCTCCTGCACGACGGTGCGCACCTTCAGCCCGCGGGGAAGTTTGAGGGTGGGGACAGCTTTTCCGGGTGCCAGCACCAAGACGACTTCGCTCAAGCCCGCGAGGGCCGTCTCTTGGAGAGCGGGGCGGAGCATCTTGCCCAGCTGTTCTGGGGAAAGCAGTCGGGGCTGCCAGCCCGCCACAGGGATGACGACGCGGCGCACGCGCTTGCGGCGCAGCTCCCGCCAGCGCCCTAGCATCCGCGAGAACTCTTCGATCAGTTCATCGCGCTCGCTCTGGGGGAGCTCCGCGAGCTGCTCCGTGATATCGCCCAGGCGCGGCGACAGCCCTGCTGTGGGCTGATGGCCTGCGGCTTGCAGGAGCGCTCGCTTCTCTGAAGCCGTCAGGTCGAGCGCCTGCATCAGGCGCGTGAGCATCGCTTGGGAGGGCCGACGCTGCCCCCGCTCGATATACGTGATAAAGCTTGGGGAGACCCCAGCGCGCTGGGCGAGCTGAGCCTTGGTCAGTTCCAGTCGCTCCCGATAGCCCTGCACCAGTCGAGCAAGTCGGTCTTGGGCGGCCATCGTTCCTCCACTACGTCAGTAAGAATAGTCTATGAATATTCACTTTGTCAAGTCTCCCGTCACGCTAGTCGCCATAAGCCAGGGTTATGCACCAAGGGTTCTGCGACGAAGTCACGAGTAATTTTGGTTTCTCCGTGCGCTTGACATTCACTTTGTGAATATTTTATAGTATTAGCGATTCACAAAGTTATAAGGAGGCAGCCACCGTGGAGAGTATCGCGTGGTTGGATGAGGTAGGACGAGCCGATGTGAGCCTAGTCGGCGGGAAGGGGGCGTCACTGGGGGAGATGCGCAAAGCCCTGCGAGGAATCTCCGTGCCCGATGGCTTTGTCGTCACGGCCGAAGCGTTCCGCACATTTTTGGAGCGCACTAGGTTGGACAAACACATCCGTGCGCTCATCGGCGAGCTCGACACGCACAACATCCAGATGCTCGCCGACTATGGGCAAAAGATCAGAAATCTCATCATCGAGACCCCATTGCCATCCGATCTAGAGAGCGAGATCGTTCGCGCCTATCGCGAGCTGGTGCGCAAGACGGGTAGCACCGACGTCGCCGTGCGCTCCTCAGCGACGATCGAAGATTCTGAAGAGCACTCGTTCGCTGGCCAGCACGATACGTTCTTGAATGTCAAGACCGAAGAGATGCTGCTCGATCGCGTGCGCCGCTGCTTTGCGAGTCTCTTTACCGATCGGGCGATCTCGTACCGGCGCGACCGGGGCTTCACCAACGGCGACGTTGATCTTGCCGTAGTCGTCCAGCAGATGGTGCGCTCGGACCTAGCAGCGTCTGGGGTGATCTTCACGATTGACCCCGAATCGGGCGCGGAGAACGTCGTTTATGTAACGTCTTCGTATGGCTTTGGAGAATTAGTCGTGCAGGGGCGGGTCAACCCCGATCAGTTCTATGTCTTCAAGCCAGGGCTCACAGAGGGCTATAGGGCTCTGATCGAGAAGCGTCTGGGCAGCAAGCAGAGGCGCCTCGTCTGCGCCAACGGTGCACTGAGAGAAGAGGACGTTCCTCGAGAAGAACAGCAACAGTTTTCTATCAGCGACGATGAAGTGTTGCAATTAGCTCAGTGGGCCGTGCAGATCGAGGAGCACTACGGCCGCCCCATGGATATTGAGTGGGCCAAGGACGGGATCAGTCAGAGACTCTTTATCGTACAGGCGCGTCCGGAGACGGTCCACGGGGTCAAGAATACGAACACCCTTGAGAACTTTGTGCTCGAGGGGACGGGCGAGCTCCTAGCGCGCGGTGAGCCGGTGGGGAGCAAGATCGGCCAAGGTGTAGCCCACATCATCGCAGACGTGAGAGAGATCGGGCGCTTCAGAGCTGGCGAAGTCTTAGTTACTGAGATGACCGATCCCGACTGGGAGCCCATTATGAAGATCGCCTCGGCGATTGTGACCGAGCGGGGGGGGAGGACGTGTCACGCCGCCATAGTCTCGCGTGAGCTAGGAATCCCGTGCGTCATCGGCGCTGAGGGCGCGACCAAGAAGATTCAGTCTGGGCAAGAGATCACCGTAGACTGCTCTCAGGGCGAAGGGCGCGTCTTCGCTGGGCGCTTGAAGTTCAGAATTGATCGCATTGACGTCGCCCAGCTCCCGCGCACGCGCACGAAGATCATGATGAACGTGGGCATCCCGGAGATGGCCTTCGCCCAAGCGAAGATCCCCAACGACGGCGTGGGGCTGGCCCGCGAGGAGTTTATCATCAGCTCGCACATCGGGATACACCCCAAGGCGCTCTTAGAGTATGAACAGCTCAAAGCTCGTGCAGCCCATGACCCACAGATTGCCCAGATCGTCAAAGAGATTGACGCGCGCACCGTGGGCTACTCGGACAAAGCGCAGTTCTTCGTAGACAAGCTCGCCTCTGGGGTCGCCAAGATCGCTGCGGCCTTCTGGCCCAACGACGTGATTGTCAGTCTCTCTGACTTTAAGAGCAACGAATACGCGAGCTTGATCGGGGGCGCGCTCTACGAGCCCACGGAATCGAACCCGATGATCGGCTGGCGGGGTGCGTCGCGCTATTACGATCCCAAGTACAAAGACGCGTTCGGCCTCGAATGCCAAGCGCTCAAGAAAGCCCGCGACGAGATGGGCCTCACAAATATTAAAGTGATGATCCCCTTCTGTCGCACGCCCGAAGAGGGCAGGAGAGTCTTGCAGACGATGGCGGAGTTTGGGCTGCGCCAGGGCGAGAACGATCTTGAGGTCTACGTGATGTGCGAGATCCCCAGCAATGTTATTCTCGCTGAAGAGTTTGCCGAGATCTTCGACGGTTTTTCGATTGGGAGCAACGATCTCACGCAGTTGACGTTGGGGCTGGATCGGGACTCGGAGCTGGTCGCGCACATTTACGATGAGCGCAACGAGGCTGTCAAGCGTCTCGTTAAGTATGTCATTGATGTCGCACATCGCAAGGGGCGCAAGAT
>JAILZC010000143.1 GCA_023512665.1 Candidatus Bipolaricaulota bacterium
GATGAAGCCTTTCTCGAAATCCGTGTGGATGACGCCCGCCGCCTGCGGCGCGGTCGCTCCCTTGCGAACGGTCCACGCGCGCACTTCCTTCGGCCCGGCGGTGAAAAACGTTTGCAGTCCGAGCAGCGCGTAGGCGGCGCGGATCACGCGGGCGAGGCCCGGCTCCGTCATGCCCATGTCGGCTAGGAAGACCTGCTTGTCCTCCTCCGAAAGATCCGCGATCTCCGCTTCGACTTTCGCGCACACCGCGACCACCGGCGCGCCTTCACGCGCCGCGTATTGCCTCACCTTTTCGAGCAGCGGGTTGTTCTCGAAGCCGTCCTCCTCGACGTTGGCGACGTACATGGTCGGCTTCATCGTCAGCAGGAACAGGGGCCGCAGCACGGCCCTCTCCTCCTCATAGAGATCGACGCTGCGCGCAGGGCGCGCCTCGTTCAGCGCCGGCGCGATCTTCTCCAGCGCCGCCACCAGCCGCTGCGCTTCCTTGTCGCCGCCGCTCTTGGCCACCTTGCTCCACTTGGCGAGCTGCTTGTCCACGGTCTGCAGGTCGGCCAGCGCAAGCTCGGTGTTGATGACCTCGATGTCCGACACCGGGTCGATCTTGCCGGCCACGTGAACGACGTTCGGATCCTCGAAGCAGCGCACGATGTGCGCGATCGCGTCGCACTCGCGGATGTTGGCGAGGAACTGGTTGCCGAGCCCTTCGCCTTTGCTCGCACCGGCCACCAGGCCCGCGATGTCGACGAACTCGACCGTCGCCGGGATCACGCGCTGCGGCTTGGCGATCGCTGCCAGCGCCGCTGTCGCTGGCTGACGGAATCGAATCGAGCAGACCAGCGCAATCCCAAGCCACACGCCCCCATAGGCGACCGTCGCGACTAAGAAGAGCAGCCCACGAGCGACCTCTTCGCCTGTGGGCGGCACCCCCAACCGAAAGAGCCCCAGCCCCACGATCATCAGCCAGATCGCCGTTAACACCAGCGCGAGCGTGAAGAGCCCTCCCAAAAATTTCCCCAGCAGAAGTGCATCGCGATAGATCGGCTGCGCGAGCACCCGCGAGAGCGTCCGTCGGTTAAATTCCCCATTGACCGCGTCAAACCCCAAAGCTATCGCGACCAAGGGCACCAAAAACCCCAAAAAGCCCACGAACGTCGGTAGAGGGGAGTCCGCCGGCGCCGTTGTGAAGAGTTTTAGGAACAGAAACGCATCGGAGCCCGATTGTAAGTTTTGGATCGCAAAGTACACGGTCCCGGCAGCCGTCAGCAGGATGATTGTCTCAAGAATCCCCATGCGCACGCTCGTCAAGTGATCGGCCATCTCTTTAGCGATCACGACCCACAGCCCGCGCCACGGCGAGCCCTCCCGAATGGGCTTCATACAGTAGTGATCACCCCTTGAAAGTAACGTTGATAGATTTCATCTAAGCTCGGCTCCTCAAGCCCCAGCGCCAGCACTTGAGCGCCGGCTTGCACAGCGACGCGCGCGACCTCAGCGCGGATATCTTCCTGAGCTTCGAGCTTGTACAGATCGCTGTCGAGCTTCTGGGCGCGCACCGCGCCGGAAATCTTTTGCAGCGCCTGAGTCAGATCGGGTCCAAGGGCTCTTATATGAACGCGATAGGCCCCCCCCAAGACCTGACGCGCCAGCTCGGCGACCGTGCCCTCGAGGACCATCCGCCCCTGATGAAAAAGCCCGACACGATCGCAGACCGCTTGCACCTGGTGCAACAGATGCGACGCCAGCAAGACCGTGATCTTCTCTTCTCTGAACGTGCGGATGATCTGTAAGAACTCGCGGGCGGCTTCGGGGTCAAGCCCCAGCGTCGGCTCGTCTAAAATAATCACTTGGGGATGTTTGAGGAGAATTTCGGCGACGCCGAGGCGCTGGCGCATCCCGCGCGAGAACGTCCCCACGCGCCGATCCGCAACTTCTGCTAGCCCCATGCGCTCCAGAGCGTCAGAGATCCTGCGCTGGGCCACGGGCCGCGACAGCCCATTGAGCTTCGCTATGTACGCGAGATTCTCTCGGGCGGTGAGCTCGTCATAGAAGCCCACTTGATCGGGAAGATACCCCACGCGCGATTTCACCTCTAACGGTTGGCGCATGGGATCAAATCCCAAGACGCGCGCCCAGCCCTCTGTGGGCTCGGTCAGCCCCAACAGCATCAGGATCGTCGTCGTCTTGCCGGAGCCGTTGGGTCCAAGAATCCCAAAGACTTCCCCGGCCCGAATCCGAAGATTTAAACTATCTACCGCGACGACGTCGCCGTAGCGCCTCGTAAGATTCTGCGTCTCAATGACAAGCTCGCTCATAGTTCTTTATCTTCGTCCAAAGCGCGACACCGCCCAGCCTACAGCCCCCAGCGCGATGACGATAATCCCGATCCCGACGATGCCCCATAGGGTAGATGTCACGACGGTGATGCGAAAGTCTTTGGAATCCGAGATGCCCTCGCTGCGCGCGGTGATCGTGAGCATATAGTCCCCGGCGATGGTTTTATCCGAGGGCTTGATCTTCGCTGTGACTTCTGCTGCATTATCGGGCGCGATCTCAGCAGTAGTCTTAGGGTCGAACTCGACGGTCCAGCCTGCTGGGGGGAATGAGCTGAGCTCGACGTCGCGGGCGGGGGCGCTACCATTGTTGCGCACGAGGATCTTTAAGCTGTTCTCGCGCCCGGCGGTCGCTTGGGCCGAGAGCCGTCCATCGGGCGTAGTGACGTTCAGATCGGCCTGACCGGTGATCACAGCTTTCAGGGCGAGGGCCGCTTGGGCCTGGCCGCCCAGGGCGCGCACTCGAATAGAATATTCGCCGGCTTGGGCTTGTTTGGGCGGCCGAACTTCAATATCTAAGCTCTTCGATTCACCGGGCTTAATGGGCAAACTCGTGACTTCCTCACTGCCAAAGCGCAGCTTGAACGTCACTTGGAAGCCTTCGGGGGCCTCGGCTTCGAGGTTCACCGTTGTCTCTTGTTCGCCCTTATTAGTGAGCGTCGCAGAATATCGAAATGTCGTCGTAGAGGAGCCGCGTCGCGTGGGCAGCTCGATCTCAAACTGCAGCTGAGGGGGCAATTGGGCCTCGACGGTGAGCTCGATGGGAAGCTCGCTCTGGGCTCCTTGGCCCTGGGCGTGCACGACAAAGCGATAGCTCCCCGGCTGGACGCCCGCAGGCGGTTCGAGCTTTAAGCTCAATGATGCCGAGTCGTCTGTGTCAACGTAGACGGCTTGGACGGGGCGGCCACCACCACTAAGAGAGGCCTTCCAGCCCTCAGCGACTTCTCTCATCTGGACGCGCACGATCTGCGGGGGCAGCCCGCGATTGGAGAGCGTCAGCGATATGACGACGGTCTCGCCCGCTTGCACCGACTGTGCCGGGTACTCCGTCCAGAGCGTCAGGCCTCTGGGCTTCTGCCCAAGAGCCACTCCAGCGTAGAGCGCCGTGAGTATCGCCAAGAATATACTGACTGATCGCTTCATTGATCTCCCTCCCGTATAGGGCTTTCGCTTATTATAGCAAACAGATCCCTGGGGATTGCAACGGTGGCAGAGATGTGGCAAACTTACGGGTGAGCTCTGAAGAGCGCAGCCAAAGGAGGGAGCAATGCCCCGCGCATTGACAACGGCGCCCAAAACGCAAGAATTCTACGTGATTATTGAGAGAGATGAAGATGGCTACTATGTAGCAGATGTCCCGGAGCTACCTGGCTGTCACACGCAAGCCAAATCGCTGGACAAGCTGTTGCAAAGGGTTAGGGAAGCCATCGAGCTTTACTTGGAAGCCTTTCCCCAGCATCAGCGGCTTGGTGAGTTCATCGGGATACAACGGGTGACTGTCAAGCTCTCTAGCGCCAAATGAGTGACAAGTTGCCTGTGCTCAAAGCCCGCGATGTTGCTAAAATCTTGGAGAAAGCTGGGTTCCAATTACTGAGACAGAAGGGCAGTCATGCCATTTATGCTCACCCCGACGGGCGCGTGACAGAGATTCCCATTCATCCGGGATATGAAAATATCGCGCGAAGAGTTTCTTGAGCTCTGGCATGGCTAGGAGTGAGGAAGACCGCGAGCGCTGACAAGGTCATCATTCGTGGGGGCAAGAGAACATAATCTCAAACAGCCTACGCCCCTAGCAAACAGATACCTAGGGATTGCAGCGATGGCGGAGATGTGGCA
>JAILZC010000144.1 GCA_023512665.1 Candidatus Bipolaricaulota bacterium
ATTTGGTGCAGACCTAACCCCCTGGCCCCGCCCCTCACCCCTGTGCTCCCCTCTCCCTCCGAGGGGAGAGGGGACGGGGGTGAGGGTGAAGAGGGGTTAGGGGAAAGGTAAGACTATGGCGGAACTGAGGAAGATCAGCAGCGATCTGGGAGATATCTATATCTCCGAGCGGGCGATTGCCCAGATCTGCGCCAAAGTGATCAGTGAGCAAGAGGGCCTGCGCACCCCGCGCCAGGCCCGCGAAAGTGCTGGGCTTCTGAGCACCATCACTCAAGCAGTCAAGGGCGACGGCATTGAAGTCCTCAAAGAGAAAGATCGCTTGATCATTAAGATGGCGCTCTTCGCTGTCTACGGCACGCGCATCCAAGAATCTGCCCAAAAAGCGATTAGAGAAGTGAAGGCCCGCGTGCGCGAGCTGGCCGGGCTCGATATAGACGACGTCATCATTGAGATCACCGGCATCGTCAGAGAGTGAGCGATGCGCCCCGACGAGGTCGCCCAGATGTTCTCCCAGATCGCTCAACGCTACGACAGAGCTAATCACATTCTCAGTTTTCAGCGCGACCGGGCGTGGCGCAGAACATTAGTCCAGCAAGCCGCTCCCAAGCCCGGGGAACGGCTCTTAGATCTCTGTACGGGCACCGGCGACGTCGCCATCGAGTTCGCCAGGGCGTGTCCAAAGCTACAGATCGTAGGGCTCGATCTCTCCGAAGAGATGTTGCGCGTCGCTCACGAGAAGCTCGCTCAGCTGAGCTTAGATCATCGGGTGCAGCTTGTGCAAGGGAATGCGCTGGAGCTCCCCTTTGCAGAAAGCTCTTTTGAGATCGTGACCATAGCGTTTGGGCTGCGCAATCTCTCCGATCGCACACGCGGGCTGAAAGAGATCTATCGTGTGCTCTCCACTGAGGGCCGGGCGTTCATCGTAGAGTTTTCTCTTCCCCAGAGCTCGCTTGTGCGCTTGGTCTATCTCCCATATTTGCGATATATTGTGCCCATCGTTGGGGGGATGGTGTCGGGATCGCGCGCGCCGTATGAGTATCTGCGAGACTCGATTGAGGGCTTTCCTGACCGCGCCCAAATTCTCGAAGAGCTCTACGAAGTGGGCTTTCGCCCCGTGGGGTATCGCGACCTCACTTTGGGAATCGCCACGCTCTACTGGGGAGAGAAAGAGTAGGTTGCACCCAGATGCTCACGTCGTTAGACGCTTGATTGGCCGAGATCACGTCAAGCAAGCCGTCGCGATTGAAATCGCCGAGCGCCGCTGAGATCGGCGTCCGGCCAACCTCTATGGCCTTGGGTTCGCCCAGATTTCCCTGGCCGTCTCCTAAGAGGATAGTGATCTGATTGGTCGAGCCGTTGACGGAGATCGCATCCAAGGGTCCATCGCCGTTGAGATCGGCGAGAAGCACACGGATGGGATCGGTCCCGGAGGGAAAACGCTCTTTGAAGCTGAACGCTCCCTGCCCGTCTCCTAGCCAGACCCAGAGGCTGTCGGTCGCCGCAGCATTGGCCGTGACGATGTCTATAAACCCGTCGCCATTGAGATCTCCGGCGGCCAGATCGAAGGGCGAATCATTCATAGTGAGGGGCCCCACGGCGCGAAAGTCGCCCTTCTGATCGTTGAGCAATATCGTCACGCTCGCGCTCGAGCTGGCGTTGGCCGTGGCTAAGTCTAAGAAACCGTCGCCGTTGAAATCAGCGGCAGTAATAGTCTGAGGGCTCGGCCCGGTGGCCAAATCGAGGCAGCAGTCGAACCTGCCCTGCCCGTCCCCATATAAGACGGTCACCAGGCGGCGATTGGAGATCACGACCGCTAGATCGAGATGGTTGTCTCTGTTGAGATCCGTGGCGACGATCCCGCGAGCGTTTCCCTCAAGCCCTAGAGGGCGAGAGAAATGAAAAGAGCCGTCGCGATTATTGAGCAAGACCGAGATCGAGCCGCGTCCGCCGGGGGCTCCCAGATTAGCAACGGCCAGATCGGGGAAGCAATCGCCATTGAAGTCGCCGACGGTCATAAAGCGAGGGGATTCGCCGGTGACCACGCGAGCGGCGCGCTCCGCCGGCACGAAGCCCTCCTCTTGTCCGAGGAAGGTCACGACCCGGCCGTTGCGGTCGTCTTCGCTGCACCCGACGGGATCGAGCGGACGCTGTTCGGGGTCGCAGCGCAGATACGAGACGACGAAATCCAAGCGCCCATCGAGATTGAAATCCTCAACGGCCACGGCTTGAGGAGCTAAGCCCAAAATAGCCACACGCTCCGGGATCTTGCCGATGGCCAACGGCGTGGGCAGCTCGCACTGCGTCTGGCTCGGCGCAGAAAACCCTAGAAAGATCAAAAATCCACACACGTAAACCCCAACGAGCGTATACTTGCCCATTGCTTTTATAATATAGCAAATGGAAAAGGAGTTAGTCAAGTACGCGATGTAAACGCAGGGGACCGCTAGCCCTTGACAAGTCCGTTAAAACGTGCTATAGTCTGAAAAAGGTGGGTTCACGTCGTTTTGTGAAAGGAGGTGAACGGGGTAAAGCTAGAAGCCTAGGGCACTCTGCAAACGGATCGTTCCCTCTTCTGAGGGCAATCATTCTCTCTGGAGCGACGCATACACAAGGGAGGAAACAAAGGAGGCAGGATGTTAATAAAATGGGTGGTCTCTTCGCTGTTGATACTGTCCCTGGCTCTAATTACGCCGTGGATCGCCCTGGCAACGCTTGACCGGGGTCACAGTCTAGAAGATCCAACAAGAGTGCTCGAACATCCCGGCCCCCCCAATGTGGGGCTCATTGCAGTGCGGACCGATGTTGACGCCATCGTCTTCTGTGGCGACCGTGGATATACTGTTGGCACGATCATCAATGACGATGCCTACTTGGATCGTTTTGCTCTCCCTAACACTTATGCGGGGAGTGTCGATCGCCATACTATGGGGATTCCAGCTGGGCCGGCGGGCTCGCGCGGCATGGACTTGCTCCCAGACTGCAGCCGCGCCTTCGTGGCTGATACGGAGATGAACCAAGTCCGTGTTATTGATCTGGGAAAGTCCTTTGGTGGTAAAGAAGGCCTCGTGGGCGTCATCCCTGATATTGACACTCCCCACGCAGTAGCCGTCGGCGCCGATGGGAAGGTCTATGTTACGGCGGGCACGAACGATCCGCTCCTCTTGCAGATTGGTCGCAAGGCCGGCGAGGCAGAAGCCTACGAGATCCAGAGCCGTCTCGAACTCCAAGGCTGCAACACACCGCGTGCGATGGTCCTCGACGGCGGCTTCGCTTATATTGCCTGCAGCATTAGCAACAACGTCCTTAAAGTGGGCCTCAATCCCCTGCAGGTCACAGCCTCGGTCGGGACGCACGATCCCGATGGCGGGCGTGAGGGCTCAGGGCCGTATGACATCGCGATTCGCAAAGCAGGCGGCAAGACCGTCCTCTATACGGCGAACAAGAACTCAGACACGGTCAGCGTGATCGAAGACCAAGGCGGTGCGCTGGCCCTCGTAGCCGCGGTGAAGGTCACAGGCAAGCCTGCTGACCTGACCAACTGCATCGCGCACGGCGTCGATTGCGTCGAGCTAGCCTCGCCCGAACCGTGGTCGGTGGCCGTCTCCCCGGATGGCCGGTTTGTCTTCACCTCAAACAACGTGGACCGAAGCGTCGGTGTGATCTGCGCTGCTAATAACAAATTCCTGGGGAGCTGGCGTGCCTTGCCCGTCCTGTCCATTCAGCTGGCGGACGTGCTGGCCACAGCACAGATTGGCACCGATAGCTTCTTGTATGTGGCTGAGGGCGGTATAGGGCTCTACCCGTATCTGATTGACAGCCTCACTCACGTGTACGCAAAGGATTGCCCACAATAGGGCGATGATCGGGAAAGAGCGCGAGTGTATAATATCTTAATTTAATGAAGGAGGGTGGCATAGATGCTTAAAGTTCGCTGGTTGTCGTTCGGGTTGTTGGTTGTGTTTGTGGTGGCCTTGGCTTCGACGACCGCGTCGGAGGTCAGTCAGGCTCAGGGCGAGAAGATCTATCGCTTAGGGATGCTCTCAGACCTGCGCACGACGAACACCATGCGCGTCAATCGCACCGCGACGGTCTGGGAGGCGTATGTCTTGGGGCCGCGTCACTGCAGCCTCTTCACCCAGACGCCCACCCGGTTCTATTA
>JAILZC010000145.1 GCA_023512665.1 Candidatus Bipolaricaulota bacterium
GTTGTTGCCCGCACGAACTCACCAGTGGCCATATAAGGTTTCCTCACAATATCATAACACGTTCCATTCCGATTCTACCGTCTCCACCCTTTCGGTCTCCTCTCGCAGCGTTACACAAGGCACCCGGAAGAAGAACGCCTCCTTCTGCACCACGCCGGAGTCCGTGAGAATTATTTTAGCGTACTTCTCTAACACGAGCATCTCCAGATACGAGACGGGATCAATCAGTTGCAGATTCTTGGGGGAGAGCTTCAACGACTCAAGTTGCTTGCGCATCCGCGGATGCAATGGGACAATGACTGTCAGCCCATCTGCAGCAAGAGCCTCTAAAGCCTGGAAGATAAAGCGCAATCGTTCGGGATCGTCGGTGTTCTCCGCGCGATGCACTGTCGCCAGAGCGTAGGTCCTTGGTTGTAAAGCGAGCTGCTCCAAAATCAGCATCTCGCCGGTTTGGTAGCCATGCGTGCCGGAGCCCACCCCAAGATGATAATCGGGCTCTTTGAGCTCTAATTCTTCAAAGAAGACGCGAGACAGAGTGTGGTCATAATGCTGGCCGGTGTGGATTAAAATTTCCGTGATAGCCCGATCGGGATGCTCGCGGTTATGGTTCTCGATAACCCTTAAGATCGGGCCGACTTTGATGAACTGCGGCCGCGCCCCGACGATGTCCACAAGCTTCATAGCTCTTCTCCTCTAAGGAGTTTCTCTGCTTCCTCTCGCGTAAGCCCGGCCTGACGTAAGATGCTTGCCAGCGTCCCTCTCGGGATACTTCTCTTGTTCCTTGGCACAATGACGACGCGCACCTTGCCACGAAACACTCCCTCATAGATATCTTCTTTGCCATGCCGCTTGAAGTGAATGCCAATCTTCCCAAGGAGTGCAGCCACATCATGGCTTGAGAGCTCACGCAGCATAGGAGAACTCTAGCGGCATCACATAGATAGTAATCAACTTTCTTTCTTCTACTTCTCCGAGCAGAAACTCCCGAACTGCCTCCTGAGGAACGGCGCGGTATATCTCGTCCTCTCTCCCCTCTTGCACAAGGTAGCTCACGTATGTTTCCACAGCAGCTTTCAGCCCTTCAAAAGCTTCCTCTCGGGTCTTCCCGCAGGAGGCAACGTCCAACTCTAAGCATAGAGACGAATACTGCTCTCCTTCTTTTTTGACTAAACACGTGAGCTTGAGTATCTTCTCTCTCATGCGGGGTCTCCTCGCCTAGAGTGCTTCATATAGTCTCTGATTATCTCGATAATATACTCCTGTTCGTTATCCGTCAACTCTGGGAACATGGGCAGCGAGAGGACTTCGCGGCTCGCCCGCTCGCTCTCTGGCAGCTGCCCTTCTCTGTACCCCAAATGTCCAAAGCACGGCTGCAGATGCAACGGCAACGGATAGTAGATCTCCGTGCTGATACCACGCTCTTTGAGATGCTTTTGAAGCGCGTCGCGCCGCCCGTCGGAGACTCGGACTGTATACTGATGATAGATGTGGGTGCGATCTGGGGCCTTGTACGGCACCGCGAGTCCTTCGCTCTGAGAGAGAGCTTGATCGTATCGTGTAGCGAGCTTCTGTCGAGCGTGGGTCCACTCCTCAAGATGGGCGAGCTTGACTCTTAAAATTGCTGCTTGGAGCGCGTCTAAGCGCGAGTTTGTGCCTACGATATGATGATAGTACTTGGGCTTTGATCCGTGCACCCTCAGCATACGGACTCTTTCAGCAAGCGCGTCGTCGCTGGTGACGACGAGTCCACCATCGCCGTAGGCCCCTAGATTTTTTGTGGGAAAGAAGCTGAAGCACCCCAGAGGCCCCAGCGTGCCCACAGGACGATCTTTGTATTTCGCCCCGATGGCTTGAGCCGCATCTTCGATCACGATCAGCTCATATTGCCGAGCGATTTTTAGTAGCACGTCCATCTCGGCGGGCTGGCCATAGAGGTGAACCAGAATGATCGCTTTGGCTTGATCTTGGAGCTGCGCGTCTGATTCGATCAGATTTTGTACAGAGCTCGGATCGAGATTGAACGTGCGCGGGTCAATGTCAGCGAAGACGGGTGTAGCTCCGACGTTGCAGACGGCCCCAGCTGTAGCAAAGAATGTGAAGCTAGGGACGATGACTCTATCGCCGGGCCCGATGCCCGCAGCCTTGAGCGCAAGCCATAAAGCGTCGGTGCCGCTGGCCACGCCGATGGCGTGTTTTGCTCCCAAATACTGCGCGACCTCGCGCTCGAAGGCCTCGACCTCGGGACCTAAGATGAAATGCCCCGATTCGATGACCCGCGCGATGGCGCTGTCAATCTCGGCTTTGATAGACTGATATTGCCGCTTGAGATCGAGAATGGGTATCTTCATAGTTTGACGATGCGCTCCTTGCCCTCTTGGCGATAGCGGCGGCCGCACTGCGAGCATTGGGCGAGAGTATCTGTAAAGTGTAGTTTCTCGCCGCACTCGCAGATCCAGCCGTGAATTTTCGCGGGAACGCCGTAGACTATCGCATACGAGGGAACGTCTTTGGTGACGACCGCACCTGCTCCAACGAACGAATGCTCTCCCAGCGTGACCCCGCACACGATGGTCGCGTTGGCCCCAATGGTACAGCCGCTCTTTACGAGCGTCTTGACGAAGCGCTCGCGCCCCTTGGGAAAAGCCGCCCGCGGATTTAAGTCGTTGGTGAAGACCATCGAGGGCCCACAGAAGACGTAGTCTTCGAGAGTTACGCCTTCATAGACCGAGACGTTATTTTGTATCTTACACCCCTCCCCAATGACAACATTGCGCCCGATGAAGACGTTCTGCCCGATCGTACAGTTCTTGCCGATGCGCGCGCCCTCCGAGATATGACAGAAGTGCCAGACCTTTGTGCCAGCGCCGATCTGCACGTTCCCGTCAATGTATGAAGACTCGTGCACAAAGTATTCGTGCTCGCTCATAGTCTGCTGGCCTCCGCAAGAGTGATCGGTGCTCCGTGGGAGTCGAGAGATCTTTGAGCAGCTTCGAGGACTCGAAGCACTCTCAAGCCGTCGCGCCCGTCGCTGCGCGGCCGCTCTCCGCGCTCGATGCACTGTAGAAAATGCTCGCAGACCCTCCGCAGGGGCTCATCATTGGACACAGAGATAGAATATGCTCCCTCGTCGCGGGGGAGCAAGCGCCCATCAGCGCGCACGACATACTTGTCGAACAAGAGCAGCTTCTCTGAGCTTGTGTCGTCGAAGATCGCCATTCTCTTGCAGCCGACGACCACGAGCTTACGGGCTTTGTGGGGGTCGAGCCAACTGACGTGCACGTGAGCGCGTACTCCAGAAGCGAACTCCAAGACAATCAGAGCTACATCTTCGACCTGCTCTTGGAGGTAGCTTGCCCCATGAGCCCACACGCGCTGTGGCTCCTCCTCCAATAGATAGAGCATCACTGAAATATCGTGCGGGGCCAAGCTCCACAGGGCGTTCTCCTCTGTGCGAATGATGCCCAAGTTCAACCGTTGGCTGTAGAGATAGAAGATCTCTCCTAGCTCATCGCTGCGCATGAGCTGATGGAGCCGCTCGACCGCGGGATGATATTCTAAGAGATGATCCACCATGAGCACGCGTTGCTCTCGTTCGGCGAGCGCGATGAGTTCTTGAGCTTCGGAGGAGCGCATGGCGATGGGCTTTTCCACGAAGACGTGCTTCTGCGCTCGAAGCGCTTGAGAAGCGAGCTCATAGTGCGTGACGACCGGGGTCGCGACGACTACGGCACTGACAGTGGGATCATCAAACACAGCCTGCGCGTCGGTGAGGATTTGTACATCAGGGTATTGAGACGAAATGTCGCCGATGCGCTTGGGGTCTTGATCGCAGGCGACGACGCGCTCCGGCCCTAAGAGCGCGCAAAAATTTCTCAAGAGATTCTTGCCCCAGTGGCCTACGCCGATGACAGCGAGCTTACTTAATTTGCTCATAGCGATGGGGAGCGCCCAGGCGAAAGACGCGCGGGGTCGAAAGGCCCTTGAGCGCGTTGCGCGTGTCATAGATCAGCGCCGCATGATCAACGACCTTCTGATAATCAACGTTCGAGTGATCTGTGGTGATGATGACAAGATCGAAGTCCCTGATGACTTCCGGGGTGAGCGGGACTGACG
>JAILZC010000146.1 GCA_023512665.1 Candidatus Bipolaricaulota bacterium
GCCCTTGGTCTTGTCCGCAGGCTCTCTATGCGAGAACTCGGCCTCTTCGACGGGCATGAGCGCCCCCGCATACGCGACGACATACGCTCGGATATTGAAGCTCTGCTCAGGACTCCACAGATAGAACGAGAGATTCACTATCAGTGGGCGCCCCTTGGGCACCGTCAGCAATTTCGCAAGCCAGATCGTGCCGTCGTCTTGACGGCCATCGAGGAAGAATCGCGCTGAGCCGTAGCCCTCCTTGGCTTGCTTGGTGCTCAGCTCGATGCTCCACTCAACGGGACGATTGGTGTTGGGGTCTTGGGGGACATCCGAGCCCTTCTGCCAGCCCTCCCAGCCGACCTCAAAGCCCTGGCGAATGATGACGGTCGGCGGAGCCAGAAGGTCGCAACTTGCGAGCAGTACGCTGAGCACAAGTATTAGAGCAGCCCTTGCTTGCGTAACCATTCGTCGGAATAGACCTTGCTGAGATACTGGCGCCCCGTGTCGGGGATGAGCACGACGATCGTCCCTTCTCTGACTTTTTCTGCGTACCTGAGCGCAGCGGCGAGCGCCGCGCCCCCGGAGCTGCCCGTGAGAATCGCCTCTTTCTTCGCGAGCTCCCGCGTCATCTGATAGGCTTCTTTGTCGGTCACGCGGATGATCTCGTCTATGACCGAAAAATCGAGCGTCTTGGGGATGATATCTTCGCCGATCCCTTCGATGAGATACGTGTGGACGTTGTGGGGGAGCTTATAGAACTCCGAATAGATCATCGAGCCTTCGGGATCGGCTCCGACAATTTTGATTTTCGGATTGCGCTCTTTTAAGAATTTCCCCACTCCGCTGATCGTGCCGCCGGTGCCGATCCCCGCCACGAACGCATTAAGATTCCCTTGGGTCTGCTCCCAGATCTCCGGGCCGGTGGTGCGATAGTGCGCCTCAGGATTTGCCAAGTTCTCATATTGGTTGAGCAAGACCGCCGGGCGCTCCTTGGCGATCTGTCTGGCTACAGAGTAATAGCTTCGAGGATCATCGGGCGCGACGGCCGTGGGGCAGATGACGACTTCCGCGCCATACGCCTTGAGAAGATCTATCTTCTCTGGGCTGACTTTGTCGGGCATGGTGAAGACGACTCGATAGCCCTTCAGAACAGCGGCGATGCACAGGCCAACCCCGGTGTTCCCGCTGGTGGGCTCGACGATCCAGTCCCCAGGCTTGAGTCTGCCGTCGCGCTCGGCCGCTTCGATCATGGAGATGCCGATGCGATCCTTGACCGAGCCCCCGGGGTTAAAATACTCGAGCTTCGCGAGCAGTCGCACGCCCTTGACGGGATTGATGCGACTGAGCGCGACCATAGGCGTCTGCCCGATCAGCCCCAAAAGATTCTCTGCGACGCGCATGATCAGTCTAGTCTAAAGAGCTTGTCAAGCGTATTCAAGTGCTTGCTGAAGATCTTCGATCAAGTCTTGAAGGTGTTCAATGCCCACCGAAAGTCTGACGAGATTCTCTCGGATGCCGCGACGGGCGCGCTCTTCTGGGGGAATCGAAGCATGGGTCATCGTCGCCGGATGGGTGGTGAGCGAGTCCACCGTCCCCAGGTTCTCGGCGAGCGTGAAGAGCTTTGTGGACTGCACGAACTTCTTGACGTCGCCCTTCAGCTCGAAGCTGAGCATCCCGCTGTAGAGCCCGTGCATCTGGCGCTTGGCGATCTCGTGCCCAGGATGAGTCGCTAGCCCAGGGTAGTAGACGCGCTCGACCTTGGGATGCGCGCTTAAGAACTCTGCGATCGCTTGGGCGTTCTCCGAGTGGGCTCTCATGCGCAAGGCAAGAGTCTTGAGCCCCCGCAGCACTAGCCAGCAGTCCATCGGGCCGGGAACGGCGCCGATAGCATTTTGCAGAAACTTTAATTTTTCATAGATTTCGGCGTTGGACGTGACGATCAGCCCGCCGATGACGTCGCCATGCCCACTGAGATATTTTGTCGAGCTGTGCACGATGATATCGGCGCCAAGCTCTAAGGGGCGTTGCAGATACGGGGTGGCGAACGTATTGTCCACAACGAGCAGGGCGTCTCGCTTCTGGCGCGCGATCGCTGCAATATCGGCGATCTTCAAGAGTGGGTTTGTCGGAGATTCGAGCCAGATGAGTTTGGTATTCTTCTGAAGTTTGATCTCTGTCGAAGTTGTGTCGAAGTAGCTGAATTCGAGCCCATAGTGACGACGCACCTGCTCAAAGAGCCTGTAGGTGCCACCATACACGTCATCGCAACAGAGCACGTGATCGCCAGGCTTCAGGAGATGGACGATAGCGTCTTCGGCGGCCAGCCCCGAGGCGAATGCTAGCCCATACCGGCCCCCCTCAAGCTCAGCAATAGCCCTCTCTAAGAGAGCGCGCGTCGGGTTCGCGGTGCGCCCGTAGGGATAGCCCTTGTGAGCGCCGGGTTCTTCTTGGGCGAACGTCGCCCCTTGGTGCACCGGCGGGACGATCGCCCCGGTGACTGGGTCTATCTGATAGCCTGCGCGGACGGCCTTAGTCTCAAAGCGCATCGTTCACTTCTTCTTCAAGCCGTAGCGGCGCTCGAACTGCTCCACGCGGCCCTCGGTGTCCAGGAGCTTCTCCTCGCCGGTGAAGAACGGGTGGCACTTGGAGCAGATGTCCACGTGCAGGTTCTCCGCTGTGGAGAGCGTCTCCAGCTCCGCGCCGCAGGCGCAGCGGATGACCACGCGCTTCAGTTCTGGGTGAATACCAGCTTTCATAGCAGATCTCCTTTCTGACCAGACTTCGTCTGGGCTGTACACCTTCGCCATGGCGAAGATGAACGTCCAGCGAAGCTTGTTAGCGCTTGCTGAACTGCTGGCCCCGTCGGGCTTTATGGAAGCCGTACTTCTTGCGCTCGACCATGCGCGGGTCGCGCGTGAGCAGCCCTTCCTTGCGCAAGACGGTCCGGTAGTCCGGATTGACCGCCAGCAGCGCCCGCGCGATCCCCAAGCGTACCGCTTCCATCTGCCCCGTAAAACCCCCGCCGCGACAGGTCGCGATCACGTCATAGCGATTCATGGTGCCCGTCACGGCGAAGGGCTTTTTAATCAGTTGCGCGACACGGTCTTTAATAAAGCCATCGGCGGCAAAGTACTGCTCTGCGGGCCTACCGTTGACAATCACCGCGCCATCGCCGTTGGGCTTGAGGAAGACTCGCGCGACCGATTCTTTTCTCCGCCCGATCGCGTGAATCTTCCCATCGGGCAGGACTTTGGGTAAACGCGAAACCGTCTGAGTTTGTGTGTTCGCCATCCATTCGACCTCCTAAAGAAATTTCGGATTAGTATACTCAGTTTAGTGCGCTCTTTCAAGATAGGCCCGTTGCTCCGGGGTGAGCTCGTCTATGGTGATCCCCATCGTCTCTAGCTTGAGCAGCGCGACGCGCCGATCTATCTCCGGGGGGACGGAGTAGAGTCCCGGCTTCAGCTCGGCGTGATGCCGGGCTATGTAAGCTAGCGTGAGCGCCTGTAGGGCGAACGATAAGTCCATAATTTCGACGGGATGCCCATCCCCGGCAGCCAAGTTCACCAAGCGCCCTTCGGCTAACAAATAGAGCCGTCGCCCGTCGCGCAGCTCAAATTCTTCGATATTGGGACGGATGACGCGCCGCGCCACGGAGAGTTTTTCTAAGTCGGGCTTGCTGATCTCGACGTCGAAATGCCCAGCATTCGCTAGGATCGCGCCGTCCTTCATAGCTTTCAAAGACTCTGCAGTGATAATATCTTTGCACCCCGTCGCCGTGACGAAGATATCGCCCACTGGTGCAGCCTCGACCATCTTCATCACTCGGAAGCCGTCCATTACTGCTTCAATGGCTCGCACGGGATTGACTTCGGTGACGATCACGTTGGCACCGAGCCCTTTGGCGCGCAGGGCGATCCCTCGCCCGCACCAGCCGTAGCCCGCGACCACGACGGTCTTGCCGGCGATCGCGAGATTGGTCGTGCGCATGATGCCGTCCCAGGTGGACTGCCCCGTGCCGTAGCGATTATCAAAGAGAAATTTCATCTGGGCGTCGTTGACCGCGAACATCGGGAAGAGTAACTTCTTCTGGGCAGCTAGCGCTCGGAGCCGTCGCACCCATGTGGTGG
>JAILZC010000147.1 GCA_023512665.1 Candidatus Bipolaricaulota bacterium
ACCGTGGAGAGGCGCGCCCCTCTCTCCATGCGCTGTCATTACTGCGAGAGCCTTGTAGAAGGACCCGCGGTCGAGTTGTTACTCTAACGCCCATGCGTCTCTTCTATTGTTTTGAGCTCCCGCACGCGGTGCGCACAGAGCTCTACGAGATTGTCAAGCCCTTGCGAACGGCAGAAGTCCGCGTGAGCTGGGTGCGCCCGGAGAACTTCCACATCACGGTAAAATTTCTCGGCGAGGTCGAGCCGCCGCTTGTAGAAGCCCTCACAGCCCTCGGCGCGCAGATCGCCCCAAAGTTCCCAAAATCTGAGATCGCTTTCGACACTGTAGGAGCGTTCCCCACGACGCAGCGCCCACGAGTCCTATGGATCGGCTCTCAGCAGCCTCCCCAAGCAATTTTCGATTTACATGCCTCCGTAGAGAGAGAGCTGACGAAGATGGGCTTTGAGGCCGAGCGACACTTTGCGCCCCACGTGACCGTCGGCCGGGTCAAGGACGAGCACACGGCGCGCTTGGGGCAGCTCGCCCCAATCATTGCTCGGATCAAGCCCTTTGTGTGCCGGGCCCAGATCACGCATCTGACGCTGATGGAGAGCCAGCTCTCGCCTGGAGGCGCGATCTACACCCCGCTGGCCACTTGGGAATTATCGGAAGCTCCCCTCTCACCTCACCCATCCCCTCTCCGTTTACGGAGAGGGAACGGGAGAGGTTTTGAATACTTTGAGGTCACGGCGGAAGTCGGGATTCGCGCCTGGGGCCGCACGCTCTCGGAAGCATTCGCCGAAGCGGCACGGGCGCTCTTCGAGCTGATGGTGGACACACAAGCTGTGCGCCCGCAAAAAACTCTCTCTGTCGAGCTGAGCGCAGAGTCTCTCGAGTTGCTCTTGGCAGATTGGCTCAATAGACTCATCCTGGAGCGCGATCGGACTGGGTGCGTCTTCTCGGAATTTCGCGTGACGATTCACGCGCAGGGCCTTGTGCTGAGGGGCGAGATCGCGGGCGAACCCTTGGATCGCGCGCGGCACGACCCGCGCATTGACGTCAAAGCCGTGACGTATAATAATTTGCGCGTGCTCCAGCAGCCAGACAGAGTCCAGGTCGAGTGCGTGCTAGATATTTGACACCGTTTTGAGCTATAATAAAGCACCGTGAAGAGGGGGGATCGTTATGCGCAACCCCAACAGAAGCTGTGGGGACATCGGATCGGCCGCGCTCAAACGCCTCGCGAGATACTTTGTATTGGGAATAGCCCTCTGGGGCGTGCAAGTGCTCCTGGCCCCGGCCCAGGGCACCACCCTCCAAATCGAGATTAGCGCCACGTGCGAGAACGCGGTGTTATTGATCAATGGGCGCATCTACTCTGGCCGCCCAGTCACGCTCTCCGTGCCCCTCGGCGAGACCGTCACCCTGCAGGCCGTCACACGACAGCTCGACAATTGCGGCGTCCAGCAGACGAGACACTACTTCGACCGCTGGGATTTTAACGGCGAACCCTACTCCAAAGCCCCGCAGCAACTGCGCCTGCGCGCAGGGCAGTTGCCCTTCACCGCCAACGCGCGCGTGCAGGCGGTCTATCGCTCCCAACGAGCAGATTTTTGCGATGTCGCTATAGACGCCCAAGAAGGAGCCGAAAAGTACCTGCACGGGACTTTCATCGAAGTGCGTCCCCTCGATATCTTGGGCGATGGCGATGGCGTCACGCCGTTTGTACGCAGCTTCGACACCCTCACAGATATTCTGTTACAAGCCAGCCCGCAGGTCTCTTTGGGGAATATCACGTATCGTTTTGTGCGCTGGGAGGTCGAAGGCGCTCAGCTCTTGCCTCCCCCAAGCTTCGATTCGACGCTTGTCAAGCTGCGCTGTCGTGTTTCGCGCGTGCTGGCACACGCTATCTACGCCATTGCGCCTGCCCCAAGCGGCTGCCCCGATCTTTCCATTCGCCATCTGTATGTAGACGTCTCACAGCTCTCCCCGTACAGTTGGCTGCTCAGCCCGCGCGCCGTGGTAAGAAACATCGGCACTGTCGCTGTGCCAATACGCTCCATAACAGCGTTCTATCTGAACGGGCAGCTCATCGGTGAGGTGCGGACATCCCCCTTAGCGCCAGGGGCGGATGAACAAGCAAGCACCACTTATTTGCTGACAGCGGGCAGTTATATCCTCACCGTCGTTGCGGACAGCAAACAGCAAGTCTCCGAGTGCAACGAAGAGAATAACATCAAAGAGACGATCATCACGGTCCCTTAGCTGATTCGTTTCCCTCTGTCAGGGCTTCGCCGATATTGCCATAGCAGCCCACGATGGCGATGAGTGGGTCTTCTAAGTCAAACCGCTCGATGAGCTGCTCGATGTCTTCGCACCCGCTTAGGGGCAGAGTTTTAAGCTTGCACCAGGGCGCTCCATCGGCTACACTCTTGCTCGTATGGAAGGGCTCTTCACTTTAGAGCAGCTCGAGCTCCCCTTTGAGAGAGAGCGCGTCCTCAAGGCGCTGGTGCGCATCCGCCCACATATTTATTTTGTGGCTACTGTCTTTGAGCGCAAGGAGGACGCTGAGATCTTCCGTCCCGCTCACGCGAAGACCTTCGTAGCCGAAGGAGCTACGCTGTGGCACGCCGTGCTCACCACAGCCGAGTTGGAGATGATCCGGAGCAACCTGGGGTTGCGCCTCAAGCCTGGGCTCTTTGAGATCGCTCACGCTCTCGAAGGGGTCACGGCCTTCCCTACTCAGAGGATCGTCCGCCTGGAAGTGGCGGCCGTGGGATTTTTTATCTCCGCTGATGGCCTCTTTCTGACGAACTATCATGTGATGCGCGAGGAGATCGAAGCGGCCGGGCGCACTGCCGGCAGCGGGGAGAGCCTGCCCTGCCGCTATACGTCGTTTGAGGTGCCCATAGTCAAGAGGGAGAAGATCCAGGGATGGAAGCCTCTCCGGAAGGTCGAGCTTGTGAGCAATCTCTCCGAGCGCGACTGGCAAGAGGGCTATGACGGGGCGCTCCTGCGGGCTCCCAGTAAGCCCTCGGGCTATCTGCCCATAGCCCAGCGCTCTCTGGTGGTAGGAGAGGAGGTTTGGAGCTTCGGCTTCCCGATGCGGACGCGGCGCAGTGCGGAGCGCCTGCAGGCCGTGGGCTACTCAGATGCCGACGGGAGCTTGCGGATCAGCTACGGTACGGTCACGGAGCTGCCCAGCGATCATACGTTTGTTTCAGACTCCGATGGCTTCAGTGGCAACAGTGGCTCGCCCACGCTCAGCCGGGAGGGGGAGGTGCTGGGGTACATGTGGAACGTCTATCCTGAAGCGGAGGAGAACCAGCGGGCGGTGATCTTTCAAGGGGGCACGATTCACGTGCAGATTGGGCCCGTGCTGAAGAAGCTCCAGACGGTTAGTTGATTGACTGCTGTCAAGTAGCGGGAGTGATCACCGCTCGGCGTAGAGCTTGCCGGCTAAGTCTCGAAATCCTCAGCCGGCTGAATCTATCTTTAAGGGTGTTGTAGAGCCTCTTATCCGCCGTGATAAGGAGGGCCTGTTCGGCTTGAGCTAAAGCAAGGTAAGCGGAGTCGTAAGCAGAGCGATCGTAAGCATAAGCCAGCTTTAAGGCTTCGGTGGAGGAATTGGGTCAATACATGAAGCGCAGCACCCCTATATGGCTCATCCGGCAGCAAGCTCGCAAGTATCGATTGCTGGACGACCTTCTCCGAAAGGTTCACTTGCGTCCTGATGTAGAGACTCCGAACGCTTGCGCAAGGCATTCAACTGCTGAGTTTCGCGAGGATCTCCTCCCGCTCGAACATCTCTGCCCCAATGAGCAAGAGAAGGCCATCGAGGGCCCAGAAGCCCAGCCCAATCAGGAAAGTAAAACCTGCACTGAAGTAAACGATTCCGAAGACTTGGAGGAAGATAATCACAAGCAGGGGCAAGATCACCAGCGCGCCGATTTGCTGAGCTCCCCGCAAGCTTTTTACCTTAGCCGAAACTAAAACCACAGCCCCCACACCGAGAAAGGCTATCGCGGGAACGAGCCAAATCATCAAGATCAGCCACGTCCAATCAGGGAAGAAGATCCGATTGAACTGAGGCCAGCCCAAGATGTTCACTGTGATCGCGTACAGAATGAAAC